>CAJWSQ010000001.1 GCA_913045895.1 uncultured Flavobacteriales bacterium
TACTTTAGCTTCATTATGCTAGTGATGGTAGCTTGAGTGGACCGCTTTGTCATTGCAATTCCAGCCGACCCCAAGAAGCAGCTGCAGCCCAAAAGGAAAACAATCGGACTTTTTTTCTTTTTGCACTCATGTTAAAACAGATTTCTACAGGCGCTTTATTTCTTGCATCTATAGTTTCTTTCGGACAAAGTAACCAACTGGATTTAAGTCTCGATAAACAAGAAATTCATCTTGAAATGCCTCATTCCAATTTGAATACAGATAGTATCTATCGTTTAGATTTAGAGAAGAATGCCTATTCAACCATTCCAACTGATTTATCGAAATACACGAACCTGAGAGAACTGAATTTAAAAGACAATAAAATCACTTTTGTGAGCGCTCAAATAGGTGAGTTGAAACATCTTCAAAGGCTGAATTTGATTGAGAATTCGGTTACTAAATTTTCACCAGCAATTGGTGAGTTAAAAGCTTTGGAAGACATTAAACTACAGCGCAACCACATTGAGCAACTTCCTGAAGCATTTTGTTCGTTGGAATCACTCAAGTACTTTTATATCTCAGATAACAAATTAGAGCACTTACCAAGTTGTATTGGCAATCTTAAACAGCTAGAGTTACTAGATGCCGACTACAATCAAATTGATGCAATTCCTGAATCAATAGGAGCATTGAGACACTTAAAAACGTTGAAGTTATCATCCAATAAAATTGAAGAGATTCCTTTGGAAGTATATGAGTTAGATTCGTTGATTAATTTGAATTTAGAACGAAATCATATTTTAGAAATAGATTCTAAAATTGGCGAACTCAAACAATTGAGAACTCTTTCTTTAGCAGGAAATGGGTTAAGAGCAATTCCTGATGAAATAACTCAATTGAAAAACCTCGAGATTCTTATTATCAGTCAAAATCAATTGACTGAAATGCCTAAAAAGATCAAGAAATTAAAAAGCCTAACAACGCTGATTTTAAAAGACAATCAGTTGTCAGATTCTGAAAAGGAACGCATTAAAAAAGCGCTACCAAACACCACCATTGTATTTTGATTATTTGGTTTTAACATCCTTGCTTTTTTCCCACTGAATTTGTGCTAAAACCAACCGGATTTCCTCATAAGAGTAGGAGTCGTCTAACTTGGCTTTTAATTCAGAAAGGCTTTTAAAACTCAGTTGTTTGATGGCATCTAAAAGCGTATCCACATGCTCTCTTCCCATAAATTCATATGCTTCAACCTTTCCGTTGGCTATGAGTTTACTCAAATGTGCGAGAACTGTACTTTCAGAAAGACCGCGTTTGTTCGCAATGTCCTCGGGGGTATTTCCTTCGCGAACCATTTCAAGAGTTTTTAAATAGGTTTCGCCCAGTGGTCCGTTGCTTGATGAGGTTGTTCTTCGCTTTCCTGATTTCTTAGCCGATTTTTTTCCAGAAGCCTCTAATCGCAATCGAATATCTTTGAGTAAGGCAGCTCTTCGGTTGGCAATTAAAACCTGTGGTTTGTTGTTTTTACTAACTTCTTCGTTTTTCAGAATTGATTCAGTAATCTCTTGAATAGCCAATATTTGAGAGAGCTTTTTGGTGATAACCAAATCCAATTCTTCAAGTGCTGTAGTGAAAGTTTTGGTTTTAGAATAGGCACTCAATTCTTCAATTAAGGTCAACAAAGTTTCAATGGAATCGAAGAACAGGGTTTTGTAAAAGTCACTGCCTTTATTGATTCTATTTAGGAGCTGCACAGATTCATTTTCACGAATCAAGCGGTTCAGTTGCGATCGGAACGTGGCTGTAGTTTTAATGTGCTCTTGAAAACGCTTTCTTATATTCGGAATAGCTTCTCGAATGGACGGATCTTCATATGCAAAAGTGGGGAACTTGCGCTCGATGGTGTTGATCTCAATCAATATCGGATCAAAATCAAAAGTAGCGTGGAGGAGGTGATAAATGTATTCTTGTTGTGCTTGAGTAAGCCATTCATTCAACTGATCATTACTCGCTTTGTTTTGACTAAAACTCAAGATTTGATCGTCATTCGAAACCACAGCTGGATTGATCGGAGTACCCAAAACCAAACCGTCTAACGAACGCAACCTTGAAAGAGCCACATAAACTTGACCGGGAGCAAATGCCTTGCCCACATCAATAATGGCTTTGTCAAATGTTAACCCCTGACTTTTATGAACTGTAATGGCCCAAGCTAACTTAATGGGATAGTGGCCAAATGTTCCAACTGTTTCTTCTTCCAGCTCTTTTGATTCTTCATCAATGGTGTATTTTTTATTCTCCCATTGGTGTTTTTCGAGTTTGTAAGGCTCTGTTTGTCCATCAATTAAAACGGTAATCGACTTGGATGTTAGCTCTGTCACTTTGGCCAACTTTCCATTGAAATACATGTTGTTTACCGTATCGTTTTTGATAAACATCACCTGCGCACCTTCTTTCAATTGAATGGAAGGATCAACAGGATACATGGATTCAGGAAACTCTTTATCGATTGTAGCCTCGTAGGTAAATAGTTTTCCAGGTAAATTATCTAATGCCTGATTGTTGATTTTATCAGCTCTGTGGTTGTGAGTGGTAAGTGTAATGATGTCTTTTAATTGCTCGCGTTGAGCTTCTGGTAAATAGAATTTATTGAGTATTTCAACATCTTGTTGAGTTAAGGAATCATTTCGTAGATTATTCAATATTTGAATGAAATCATCATCTTTCTGACGGAAGATTTTATCCAATTCGATGTAAACGAAATTCCCTTTGATAGCCAGTGAATCAAAGAAAAATGCACTATTGTAATGTGATCGGAGTAAATTCCATTCCTGCTCTTTAACAACAGGAGGGAGCTGAAATAAATCTCCAATGAGTAGTAATTGAACTCCGCCAAAAGCTTCGTTGAAATTTCTTCTAGCAGCCTTCAATCGGTAATCAATAGCATCCAAAACATCAGCACGAAGCATACTAACCTCATCAATAATGAGCAGGTCGATTTCTCGCAATACCTTTTTGCGAGCTGCATTTAAAGGGTGTTTTCTTGCAAGTGTGTTTTGCGTGTAAATTCTGGCAGTTTCAGAGATGTTACCAGCAGCATCTTCCGTTGGAATAAAAGTGCCCAAAGGCAACAAGAACTGCGAGTGAATGGTAGTTCCACCGGCATGTAAAGCAGCAATTCCCGTGGGTGCAACAACAATGTGTTTTTTGTACGTGTTTTTAACCAGCTCACGCAAGAATGTGGTTTTTCCTGTTCCTGCTTTTCCTGTTAAAAATAAGTGCTGACGTGTGTTGTTGACGTATCTGGCTGCGGTTTCTATGAGTGTGCTGCTTTCCATTCGACCGCAATTTAGCTATATCCCAGCAGCTGATAAAAAAATCAACCAATTTGCTTAACGAATCTGATTTTGACTTATGTTTGTTTAGACTAAATCTTAATAACAGGTGTCAGCATCACATACGATAGCAGTAAGTCTTTGGGAAAATCAATCGATTTTAGATTGTCCAATCCCAGCACTTTTAGCCAAGAAGAAGTGCTGTAAGAAGTACAAAAAAGGAAAATCAGCTTGTAAAAGTTGTCCTAAGAGGTAGTTCAGGTTCTTACTATCAAACCTCCCAAAATTGAATTTATCGATGTATATTTATTTCGATAAATTTCCTTTTTGTAATCACTTATTCACTCACTATGATTTCTGAAACACAGAGCGACACTACTTTTCAAGATCGAATTAAACTTCCAATTACTTTTGATTATTCAAAATTACAAGCCGAATACAAGGCTTTGAATCTTGCTGGATTTACGTATTACAACGTAATTCCGTTAAGGTCACCAGCGCATTTAGTTGATACTTCTTTGCCATTTCCTCCACCAGCAGATGATTACGCTGATGGATCATGGACTGACTGGTTGGATACTGAAGAACTTAAAATGTCACCCTATTTAAATGAGGTTGTTGACTACTTCAAAGCAAACACAAAAGTTACCCTGGTTCGCGTGTTAAGGTTGGCTCCAAAATCTACTGTTGATGAGCATAGGGATTTAACACTAGGGTTAGAAGTTGAGAAATCGGTAGTTCGTTTAACGGTTCCTATTTTTTCGAATGATGAGATTCAATTTTTCTTGAATCAAACAGAGGTTCCATTACAGTTAGGTGAGTGTTGGTATATGCGATTGACAGATCCGCATAAAGTAGTAAATAACAGCGAAGAGGAAAGGGTGAATCTAACAATTGATATGATTCCAAATGAATGGTTAAAAGGCCTAATTAAGAGTGGTGAATCTTTTGAGTAAAGAGAAAGCTATTCGTGTATTTTGATCCATTCAACTGAACTGTCAGTATTGAATTTGAAAACAATTGTTTTGGTGTGTAAAGGCCAAAACCAGAGGTGTGTATCGCTGATTCTGTAATACACATAGTTGTTATTTTCTTTTGTTGGATTTCCGAGTAATTGCAGTATTTGTTTCTTGTTTAGTGAGTGGATAGAATCATCATGTAAGACATATTCAACAAAATGTTCACGATACGGATACTCGTTGTTTTCTTCAATTTTCCAAAGGTGAGAACTAAACGTAGGTGTGTTTTCAGGAAGAGGTTTTTGCTTGGAGTTGCAACTGAGAAAGAACAACGAAAGAAAAATGATATAAACAGAATATCTCATTTAGTCTAGATTTGTTTCAATGGTGATTGCAACCCATAAAGTTAGTTATTTACTAATCAAGATCATTGGGTTTATTTATGGTTTTGTATCTTTCTTGAAATAACAATTGCCTTTCGTTATCACGATAATTAGCGGGGTAATGGTCTACTTTTTCATGTCTGAAAAGCTTGAAGTATTTTACGTTATCTATATCTAACTTCTGCTTGATATATGCATTCCATTTAATCATTCCAGCTTCATTATTTCCATAATCCGTGTCTTCATCAAACTGTTTTAGTATGGCTTTATATTCTTTAGACATTACGTTATAAACTTTATATGCATCATCAACTGATCTTACCATTTTAAGTGATTCATCTAAGTTTCTACGGTTTATTTCAGTTATATCAAAGTACATATTCATGTATGCGACATGTTCTATTTTAGACTGAGGCAAAAAGAAACTTTTAAAAGGATCGTAGATGGTTTGGGTCGTATAATAAAGTGTGTCGTTAATTACATTAATGTCCATGTATATCTGTGTAATAAACTGAAATTTTAATGATTTAAATTCCTCTCTATTTTCAATTTCCTCTACTGCAGATGCATAATCAAATAATCTTCTTCCTCTTTTCCATGTAAGGTAAGGCGATTTATAAATACCTGTACTAAATACTCCGTTTTCGGGAATTATAAATTCACCATTTTTATGCGCATTCTTTGCGATGAATTTTTCTTGCTCATCGCTCACACTCCCCATTTTAAACTCATTTATATTATCCCAAAAGATCTTATTGTATGGAGAAGCGCTAATTTGATTGTAATCTCTATAGCTTGTATTGGTGTATTCAAATTCAGGAAGATCAAATTCAGCATTATAATTATAGGCGTGAATGACAGCGTTTGTGTTTGATTTGATGATGTAAGATCTATTGGTTACATATTCTATTTGATATTCAAAGTCGATAGTTTGTACGCGCGGTTTATTTTCAACAAATTCAAATGTTTTGGAAAGTTGAAGGTCAACAGAGATGATTTTTTTGATATCACCGAATTGTTCAAAAGGATGTTGGTCTGCCTTCTTAATTCTTAAATCAACTTTAGAAATCATGTTGTTTTCTATATCAATCCAAACGCGCCCTCTAAAAGCATGATATGATTTATCAAATGGATCGAAATCTATTGCATAAACAGTGTGCGATAAATCATTTATATGTGTTGAAGCTAACCTCAGTTTGTATCTTTTTTTCAGTGTTTCCAGATCTAATTCAAACGGAGAAGGAGGGAATAATTTATTCTCAATAAAGAGTTTGTGTTTATAGATAGCCTTAGAGCTTTCTGTAGACAAATAGTATCTGTTGTCGCGTTCAGCTAATGCAATTCTTCCATTTTTTAAGTTCAATTCAGAAATGTCGTATCCCTTAAAATCACCATTGAAATAACATTCCACCAACTCAACTTGCTGCTCATTTATTGCTGATTTTAGAACGTAATATGTTTTAGCAGTAGCAATGGTATTGTCTTGGGTACTCTTTGTATTTGCAACTAATTCGTAGAGGTAATTGTCGCTTCCCATTACTGTAAATGGATCAATAACTTCTGTTTTTTTAGATAAGGTTAATTTTTGATTGATGTAAGATTTGTCAATAATGATCTGTTTAGATTGATAACCTACGTATGAAATAATGATGGTGTCATTCAACTGGAGTCCATCAAATTGATATTGACCTTTATAGTTACTTAGTGTACCTCTTTCAGACGTTTTATTGTAGATGTTGGCGTATGAAATTGGTTTATTGGTTTTAGAATCTGCCAATGTGCCTGAAATAGAAAAGTTGATTTGTTTTTCTACTATTTGCTCAATCTGAGCTATGGCGTTTATAGATAGAATTAGTGTGAAAAGCAGAATTAAGGTTGATCTCATGGAACGTGCAGAATATTAGTTTCCACAAGGTAATTAGACTTTTGATCTTTTTATGATCAAAAAATAGTTTAAGTGTATTTTAACCTAATGAATTGGAATGTAAGATTTGAAACCTTACTTATCAAATTCTCTTATCGCTTCAACTTTAGCTATTCGAATGGTGTATGATTCGTACCAAACATTCTTTCCTTTTTCTTGAGCATTTTGATGTGCTGCATGTTGTTTCCAGTTGTCAATTGCTTTCAGGTCTTTCCAATAGGATACCGTAATACCTATTTCTTCACGAGCCGATTCAACACCTAAAAAACCTTCTTGATATTGAGCGAGTTCCATCATATATTCCGACATTCTCTGGTATCCTTCGTCTGGTTCAGTTCTTATACATGTGAATATCACTGCGTAATATGGGGGTGAGGGAGTTTTGGCAATGTTCATAATCAACTATTAATGTGTAAAGAATAAAAATACACTTATTGAAACAAGAAACTCTATTTGTGTGTATATACATGTAATATCTTTGTTGTGATATTTATTGAAGAGTGAAATCATGGAAATAGGAATAAGCACATTTGTAGAAAATACCCCAAACCCAACAACTGGAGAATTATTAAGTCCACATAAACGCATGCAAAACTTGATGGAAGAAATCAAGTTAGCAGATGAAGTTGGATTGGATTTATTTGCAGTTGGTGAGCATCACAGACAAGATTATTTGGTTTCTTCTCCAACAACCATCTTAGCCGCAGCAGCTTCAATAACCAAAAATATTCGGTTGAGTAGTGCTGTAACCGTTTTGGGATCAGAAGACCCTGTTCGTGTATTTCAACAATTTGCACACATTGATATTATTTCAGGTGGACGAGCTGAAATTATGGCGGGTAGAGGATCCTTTATTGAATCGTTCCCTTTGTTTGGAATTGATTTAGATCATTATGATGACATCTTCGCTGAAAATTTGGACTTGTTAATTCAGCTGAATAAATCTGAGGTTATTAATTGGAAGGGAAAATTCCGAGCGCCTATAGAAAATAGAGGAGTGTATCCACGACCACATCAAAAAGAAATTCCCATTTGGTTAGCAGTTGGTGGAACGCCTGAGTCTGTTGTTCGTGCAGCTAAAAAAGGTTTGCCTTTAACCATTGCTATTATTGGAGGAATGCCAGAAAGATTTAAGCAATTGACAGACTTGTATCGTCAGGTTTGGCTGGAGTCTGGAAGAGATGAAAAAGACATCCAGATAGCTGTAAATGCTCATGGATTTGTTGGTGATAATACAGCACAAGTAGCCAACGATTATTTTCTTCCTTATACCAATATGATGGGTAAAATAGGCAAGGAAAGAGGTTGGCCGCCAATGTCTAGAGAACAGTATGAAGCCATGCGTTCAATGAGAGGTTCTTTATTGGTTGGAGATCCTCAATTGGTGATTGATAAAATCTTGATGCAGCAAGAAATTATGGGCTTAACCCGTTATGAATTGCAAATGAGTGTAGGAACCGTTCCACATGATCAAATGATGCGTTCAATTGAATTGCTGGGTACAGTTGTTGCTCCAGCTGTGAAGAAGGTAGTTCGTATTTAAAGCTGATTAATTATTGATTCAATCTCGGTATTTAGATCTTTAATTCTAAGGTTGTATACAAATGTATTTTCAATGTAGGCTTTCTCAATGAGCTCGTAAGACTCTATCCTTAGTAAGCAATACTTTTTGAGGAGTTCATTTTGCTTAGCCAAGTCAGAGCTAAGATCTTGAATACCGTTTGATTCTTCAATTAGCGAAATATTTTTTTTCCAGTTAGGAATGCCCTTTGTCTTTATGAAGCTAGCAATGGCATTTGCATCATTGTTTTCCAACATAGTGTATAATTCTAATGCTTCTGTCTCATTTTTCTGAAACTCAACCATCATCTCTTGATATTGACCATCGGAATCAAATAGCGAATAGTATCCAAAAAATCCAGCCAATATAACAGCCAAACCAATTCCTCCTACCCCAGCTGCTTTCCATGCAGAATAGAACTCCCCATTTTCTGCTTTGTGTTTCTTAAGGGTCTGTCCTTGATAAGTTTCAACAATAAGATATATGATCATGGTGTACACAGCGGGAATAAGTGGATTTGGAATCTTTTCTAAAATAGATTCTGGGATTGATAAAAGACTAGCAAAAAGTAAAATCGTACCAATGATACTTATGAAAATGGTATGTTTTGCTTGATCTAGTTTTCCTGAATTGATAAAATTCTGACGGATTAAAAAACCCGCAGCAAGTGGGCCTCCTAAATATGTGGCAATAGAGATAGCTCGTTGAGAGTAATACTTTACTGAAACGTTAGACGAATTGATTGATGAATCATCCATAGTTTAATGATTAATAGAGATTTGAATTTCTCAAATATATAAGAACTTAGTAACTAATTTCATTACATTTCAAGTGCAAATTGATTGAATTAGTATAAGTCGAAATAATCAATAAATATCACAATAAAATTGTGTAGAAAGTGACAGCTTACACCATACCAAATTGTTTTTTCTCTAAGCCGAATCCAACCTAGATAAAGTCCCATTGGTATTAACCAAATAAATGAGATAAAGCTAAAATGAACCAGTGCAAATAAAAGTCCAGTAACTATTACGGTTGAGTAGCCAGAAGTTAATTTTTCTAGTTGGGTAAATAATATAGCTCTAAAACTTAATTCTTCAGTAATCGCAGGGAAAATAGCCATAGATAAAATAGCGGTAAGGAGTGGGAGAGGAGCATCAACGTACGGAGCAATTATGTTTGCATCTTTTAAGTCAAATAAATCTGTAAGTATAGGCGATAGTAGGATAACACCAGCAGTTAATAGGATTTGAATCTCAAAGTAATGCATTGTTTTTAGTATGCTTAATTTCCGAAATTGCACAAATGGTTTGAGGTCATTAATAAAAAGAATGGCAAGAATAAGTGTACTGATAAAGAAGACACCGTCAAGTATTAAAGCATTGACATAGTTTGAATCTATCTTAATTAAGTATAAGCCAAGTATGTAGAGTGCATTGGCTAAAAAAGCAGCCAGGAATTTCTGGATTTCTTTTCGGTGATTGACTTCTGAAACATGGGTTTTAGCTCCACACTTTGAACAGAATTTACTGTCTTTAGAAATTATAGCATTGCAATTTAAACAGTGCCTCTCTTCAATATGCTGCATTGTGGTTATCCTTAACTATAAAGTAGTTTCTTTTTGCAGTTTTTCAATGTCTTTTACAGAATACAACGCGAATAATAAAGCAACAACAATTGCGATTTTCCAAATGATACCACTAAGCAGAAACATGGGAGCTAATATGCCAAAAAACAAATTTAGCACACCATAAAAAATGAGCCCTGTTAGTAATGCAGGGAAAGGCTTACGAATTGACCAAAAAGCTAGTCCAACATAAATGCTAGAGATAATACCTCCAATAATTAATACAACAGTTCCACCACCAATAAAGGATATAAAATTCAAAAACGCAACGATAAAAAGGAAGTTTCGGCCTCGTTCAACCATAGTTTTAGCTTCCCGAATGGCACTTTTCTTCTTGCGAAAATCAATAATGAATTTTCGTTGTTCTTGGTCGGTGCCATTTTGTGGGAAACCGCAATTAGGACAATATTTATTTTCAGGTTTTAGTCCTTCTTGTTTACAGTGGTAACAGATAGAACGGTCTTTAATGATAATTTGCCATCCTCCTCTATATCTATTTCCTGTGGTATTAGCCATGGTGCTTATATATGATTTGACGAAACTAAATAAGTTAATGAATATCAGCTGCAATTGGACAGCAAAAAGCTTTGCATTTCACCCATCTTTAGTTCCTTGCATATACTCAGGAGGCTCAAATTTCAGCGGAATTTAATTCTAAAAATTCCAACTGAGCTAATAATAACCCAAGGTAGATTATACAGGAAAAGCTCAATACTTGAATTGATAGGGATTAAAAAAGAAATAGATGATTTTTTGAATGATTAGGTTGATGATCAAAAGGATTAGTCTTTTAGTTGAATTCTTATTATTGATGCAGTTGACTAGCTTGGTTATTGCCCCTAAAATGAGCGCATAAGGAATCCACAAAGCACCAAGACCTAGAATTAAAGGAACAAAAAAGAAGTAGATATTAGATTCTGATTTTTCATTACTAAAAATCAAAATAGACCCAAAGAAAATTATTGGACTAATTAAATAGGTGGCTAATCCGATTTTAATAAATTGATTGACAGCTTGTTTGTAGGTCATGAATTAATTAGTGATTATTTAGTTGTTATTTCATGGTAGAATTCCCATCCTCATCCCAATATTTGCATTGCTCTTCATTTGTTGAACGGTCTACAATACAAGTACTTTCAATTTTTCCATTGGGATACCAATGGGTTAGTGATTCAATGTCTTTATTGTCGATAGTTTGAGTTTTAAGTTTACCATTGGTGTAGAATAAGGTATTGATATAGGTACTATCTAGAGGCAAAAACCGAAATTCATAGTCTATGTTACCTAGTTCATAATACTCATGAAGTATACGTATGCTATCTCGATAAGTGATTTTTTCTGTAAGTTGGTAAAATCTGTTATAAACTAAAACTTCACCATTTTCCAATACTCCATAGCGTTTATGATCACGATATTCTATTACTTGGGGATACAACTCTTCTTTTTCAATAATCTCGGGAATTAAAGGTTTTAGAACTTCAATTAGATTTTCAGATTGATAAAGAATAATCAAAGAGCCTTCACTGGATTGCCCATTTGCAAGAAGTGAGAAAAATACTATTCCAATAAATATTAGATGCTTCATAAATCTGGACAGTTTCGTCCATTATCAAATAACCACTTTCCTATTATTTCAGTTTCCATGCTTCAAAAGCCTTCCATAAATTGGCTGCATGTTCCATTAAAAGTTGTTCATTAGAATTTATCAACTTTTCAAGTTGAGAGTGAAGTTCAGGTTCTTGTTTCCAGAAATCTTTATCAGATGTAAGAACGGCATTCAAAAGATCGCCTTCGTAGTAATCTCCTTCTACTAGGATGTTGTCTTTTAATCGATCAATTGCAATCGGAATCAAATGTGGTAAGCTTATATTTTGACCAATCAGAATTCTTAAATCCTCAATTTCAAATTCTTTAAGGGGCTTTTTTCTGAGTTGATGACAGGTTTTTATCAAACGACTTTCATGTGTGGGTTCAGCCCAGTAATCGTTTTCCAGTTTTTCTAGTGTCATAGGTTTTATGTTGCATCGACTAAAATATCACATTTACTACAACCTAAATAGCAGTTATTAAAAAGAGAAGTGCACACCAAATGAGATTGTTTCATCTGGTATGCACATGTAAAAACATCAGTCTTTCCGCACAATAATGTAGCAAAGTATTGCCGAAATCAAGGTGACAAAACATCCGAGAACTAACTCTAGAATCGATTTTGAAAACAGATTTCCTACCGTGTTGAGTGTAAAAAAGACAACAAATAACCAAATGAGAATATCAATCAGTTTGTTGGTTTTATTCTGTAGTAGGAGTTTGTATTTGACACCCAAAACGGTAAGGATGAATCCATTTATTAAGATGGAAACCAGCTCGAAAGATTTCATCTCCTCAACCGATTTGAGCTTTCCAGCCCAAACGATATCGTAAGGAATCACTTGAGTGAATATTAAAACATGAAAAAGTAAAAGCGTTCCTAGAATAAAGAACATGATCAATAGAGCTGATTTCTTACTCATTTTAGGTTAATTTCAATTTTGTAATACTTGATTCCAAATTCCTGTTCGAGCCACATCCTGTGTAAACTCTGAGAATGATTTTGCTTTTCTATTTAATACGCGTTCAATGTCGTTAGAAATTTGTTGATTCTTCGGTTCAGTTAAAACATGACTGAACAAATATTCCATGAGCCAAATTACGTCATCTGGAACTTGTGCCTGTTTCATTCCAGCAACATATTGTTCTAAAGTGATGGGCGTAAAATTCAATGTTCTATTACTGGCTTTTGCAATGGTATTTACAGCATCTTTAAAAGTGATTAATTCAGATCCTGTTACTTCAATGATTTGACTGTTGTATTGATTGTCTAACAAAACGGTTGCTGCAACTTCAGCAATGTCATCGGCATCCACAAAAGGGATTAATACATCCGACATCGGTAAATAAACCTCACCCAACATAATGGGTTCTAAAAAGAAACTTTCGCTCCAATTCTGATTGAACCAAGAGGCTCTAACAATGGTGTAATCCATGCCAGATTCCATTACGATTTTCTCACAGGCTTCAGCTTCAACTTCACCCTTACCTGAGAGTAAAACCATTTTTTTAACGCCCAATTCTTTGGCTAAATAGGTTAAACTTTCAATGGCTTCTTTTGCACCAGGAACTGCTAAGTCTGGGTAATAGGTTACATACATGTTTTCGATTCCTTCAAGTGAATCTACCCATGTTTTTTTGTCGTGCCAATCAAATTTTGGAGTGGCATTTCTGGATCCAATTCTTGGGTTAATCCCTCTTTTCTGAAGTTGTTTTACAACCCTGCTACCAGTTTTACCGGTTGCGCCAATAACTAAGGTTTTACTTTTCATAATGTGTTGATATTTAATGTGATTTATAAATGAATGATGAAATGATTAGGGTGAAGAATGAGATGACTCCAGCAACAGTTCTGATGTTTTGATACATATTCCATTTGCTTTCGTATTGCATTCTGAATTGCTTCATTTCAAGGGGAGAAAGCTGTTCTAGATGGAGCACATCAAGGGCGTTGTTTAAAGGCACATTTCCAAGCGCTGTTACACCAAATAGACCTATCAAGTAGATGACAGCGGATGACAATGCAATCCAAAAAACGGGCTTGTTATCAAACTGCAGAAAGGCATTTATAAACACTGCAATCAGGCTCCAAAAAAAGACGATATAAAACAAGGGGTTTAAGATTTCTCTGTTGATGTTTTGCATGGTTTCTAAATAGGTGAAATCGCCCACTTTTTTAGTTCCCAAAATCACAGAAACAGACCAGGCATAGAAGAACCCTGCTGAAAGTCCATTCAGCAAAATTGTGATGATAAATACGGTAGTTTTCATGATACTTTCTTGTTTTTGATGTGCTTAGCGAAGTACGTTTTAGAGTAGGTGGTGGAGTATATGGTGAGAATGAAAAGTTCTAACAGAATAGTGTAGAACATCGGATCACTAAAGAATTCTGCATAGCTGCCTCCACTTGGAATTACAAATACAGGAACTGTTATTAGAGCGTCTAATGAAGCGGCTACAAGCACAAAGGTGAGAGCAAGGTATGTGGGCTTCATTTTTCCATTTCTGTAAAACAAGTAGGTTCCAGTTAAGGCACTTGGAATTATTCCAATAACTAGTAAAATATTGGTTTGTAATTCTTGGTTTTCAAGAATCTGGATGTAGTATGAAATGAGGTAAATACTAACTCCCATGAGCCAAACTACAATACCTCCTAGTAGACTTAAAATGCTGTTTTTCATAATGTATCGAGTTAAAGGTTTACAATCCAGTTGCTGAGGGTTTGATACTCATCTTGCGTTAATGGAGTGCCTTCTTCTTTGGGCATTCGTTTGAGTTCAAAAACTTGCTTTTTGATTTTATGAGCGCGTTTGTCCATGTTTTTTTCCGTGAAAATCATGAATGGATTTTGCTTGCGGTGACAACTATTGCACTTGTTGTTTAGAATGTTGAAAGCCTCTTTTTTGAAGTCATTATTTTGAAAACTACGGGTCGAGTATGAAGGCGATTGAGATGACTTCGCAAACTGTATTGAAGCCCAAATGGCAAGCCATACGATAATCGCAATTCTGGCTTTTTTTAAGAATTCTTTTACGGTCATAATTTTTGGTTTTGAATTATGACGCAAATCTATTTCGGCTGTAAATCAGCTGCTTATTCGAAAAGAACTATGATTTATTCGAAAGGGATTTTAGACCTGACTTGGTCTGTAGCCAAACTTTTTTTCAAAGGCATTGGAGAAAGAACCTAAACTTTCGTAGCCCACAGCCCAAGCTGTTTCTTGAATGGTTTTTTGCTCTTCTTTAATCAATCGGTGAGCTTTCTTGAGGCGCTCGTTCTGCAAGTATTTAAATACTGGAACACCAAACTGAGCTTTGAATTCTTTCTTCAGTTTATTGGGGTTTGTTCCAATTTGATGAGCTAATTCGGTAAGTGATGGCGGATTACTTAAATCTGACAACAATATTTCTTGAGCTCGGTTGAGTTTCTCCAGTTGGGGGATATCAATGGCCGTTGTTTTTTGACTTGCTAACTGACCAAAATAATGAGAGAGTAGTGCCGACATGTGACTCTTGTAGAACATCATTTTGAGTTCACTTTCAAACGTATTACTGAAGAATTGCTCAACCAACAAATACATTTCCGGAGTCATACTAAATACAGGGCCTTCTACATAGTGATCTTTCGGGTGAACGAGTTGAGCTAAAAATTGCTCTAAAAACTGACCTTCACCATTGGGCAGTTGATCTAGATTTCTGATTGTAGTTGCAATAACCAAACATTGAAGCGGTTTATCAGCCGAAACATGGTGCTCAAATTCAACTTCGCTATCGGCATAAAATGAAAGAACCATTCCCTTAGTGTGGTGGTACTCTTTGGTTTCATCTTTGTATTTCACTTTAAGGCCAACATCGCCTTTTCCATAAAAAGCAATGGCAATAACAGGCTCGTCAAATAGACAAATATCCACGAGGGTTTTATCGGTAGATGCTTCTTCCAATAAAATGGTACAATCATTAATATCTATGATCTCACGATTCACAATGGCGAAGATAACCCGATTGGGTTAATGGGGAAATAATGATGATTGATATAGTTTCCAATTCGGAAACATTTAGTACTTTTGAGTAAACGGCCAAGATTAAACTAATGATAGAATAAAAATATGGTGATTGACCAACACCCAGAAAAACGTCTAATTAATGAGAATCATTGCAATTCAAAACCTCAAAAGGTTTTATGAGCAACATCCCGAAACGGAAACGGGTATTAAAGTATGGGTTAAGCAAGTCAAGCAAGCCACATGGGAGAGTCCGAGTGATATCAAACAAACTTTTACACATGCCAGACCAATTGGCAATGGGCGGGTTATCTTCAACGTTAACAAGAACGATTACAGACTAATAGTTAAAGTTGAATATAGGTTGAGAATAGTTTTCGTTTGTTTCATAGGAACACATGAAGAGTATGATGGAATTGATCCATTAACAGTTACGAAGTTTTAAACTTCAATTAGCATGGAAAGTAAAATGCAGATAAAACCAATCAGAAGCCAATCAGAATACCAATTGGCTTTACAAGAGCTATATCAATTGATGGACGCCCCAACGGGTTCAGATGATTTTGATAGAGCGGAATTGCTGAGCATTCTTATTGAGAAATACGAAGAAGAACATTTCCCAATTGAAGATCCCGATCCTATTGAGGCTATTAAATACCTCATGAACGAACTGGATATGAACCAAACACAATTGGGTGAAATTGTTGGTGGTAAATCAAAAGCTTCATTAATTCTCAATAGAAAACGAGCGCTTAGTATTACAATGATTCGAAACCTAAATGAAAAATTGAAAATTCCTCTTGAAATTTTAGTGAGGGATTATCCTTTAGCAACATAAAAGGCTATCAAAACGGTAGCCTTTTTTAATTATCTGGAATTGGCAAAGCATCTCAACTATCATTGGTTTGCAAAATCCCAACTAAAACCTTCCAGCAAATTTGTTTTCCATCATGAGTTTAAACTCGTGAATTTCATCAAGTGTAAACCAATCTTCAGCTAAATCTAATAACTCAGGATTTTCATTAGAGATGAGGTTCCATTTCCAATCGCGGTGCCAGTTTTTGAGTTGTTTTTCTCGTGAAATAGCATTTTTCATTCCGTGAATTTGCTCGTAGTAGAGTAGGGTATTGAGTTTGTATTTCTGAGTGAACTCAGAGCCGAAACCACTTTTATGACGCAAGATTCTTCGTTCTAAGTTTCCAGTAACGCCAATATATAGGACTTCTCTTTTGCTGTTTGATAGGATGTAGACGTAGCCGGTTTTCATGGAATTAAAGTTAGGGATTGTGATTGAACTTGAACTTTGAGTTATTGAAACAAGTTTTATGCGAGTACTAATTACTAAGGTTGAGATCCTGAAACAAGTTCAGGATGACCATCAATGGATGTTTAAACTCAAAATAACCGTCATGCTGAACCTGTTTCAGCATCTCAACTACAATTGATTTGTGAAATTATCAATAGTTCACTCATCACATTAAAATAGCATTTTCCAGTTTCACCTACACACTATTCTCAACCCTCGGGAGTTGTACGTATATTCGCAATGCAAATGAATTTAACCAACAATCAACAAGTAAGGCAATTTAGTTCACTCGAGATTTTAGCTCGAGAGGTGGTAGAGGGTTTCATCACGGGAATGCACAAAAGTCCGTTTCATGGTTTTAGTGTAGAGTTTGCTGAGCACCGTTTGTACAACACGGGCGAGAGCACACGCCACATCGATTGGAAACTTTACGGAAAAACCGAAAAGCTCTTTGTAAAACGCTACGAAGAAGAAACCAACCTGCGCTGCCAATTGGTGATTGATCGTTCATCAAGCATGTACTTTCCGCAAGATTCGGAAAACAACAAAATCACGTTTAGTATTCAAGCCGCTTCGGCACTCACACATTTATTGCGCACACAACGCGATGCCATTGGTTTAACGGTATTCAACAATGCCGTTGAAACGTATTTGCCAGCCAAGCTCAACAATCAGCATTTGTATTACATGTACAGTCAGTTGGAGCAATTGCAGCAGCAAGAAAAGCCCCTACAACAAACACGTGTAGTGGAGGCATTGCATGAAGTTGCTGAGCGTACGCATCAACGCAGTTTGGTGGTTATTTTCAGTGATTTGTTTAGCAACGATGATAACCTAGAAGATTTGTTTGCTGCCCTACAACACTTGCGTTACAACAAACATGAGGTCATCGTTTTCCACACGGTTAAGCGCAACCAAGAGGTGGAATTGGATTATGAAAATCGCCCATATAAGTTTGTTGATTTAGAAACTGGAGCAGAGGTAAAGGTTAACCCAAAACAGATTCAAGAAAGCTACCAACAGCAGCTAACGGCTCGTGAACACGAAATCAAAATTAGATGTGGTCAATACAAAATTGACTTTGTAGAAGCAGATATCGATAAAGGATTTGATACGGTGTTGTTGGCTTATTTACTCAAGCGCAACAAAATGCTAAAACGCTAGTAAATCATCTTGTTGATGTTCTCCACTACACGATCGTCTTGCTCTTGCATTTCTTTCAAGTTCGGAGGATAAAACTCTTCACTTTGCTCAATGGCTTGCATAATTTGTTGCAGAATCGCCTCTGGCGTATCATCATAATTGATGTTTAAAGGCGGCTTAACTCTCAATGAAATCTGAACGCCTTTCTTCTTAATTAGAATTCCTTTTTTATCAAATGCTCTGCGGAAACCATCAATTACAATGGGCAATACAATCGGTTTGTATTGTTTGATGATGTGAGCTGTTCCTTTTCTACCAGGTGCATACGGACGCGTAGTTCCTTGAGGGAAAGTAATTACCCAACCATCGCGCAGTGCATCACCAATTTGTTTGGTATCGTTTGGGTCAACTTCACGCTTAATGTCTTGTCCTTTCTCGCGCCATGTTCGCTTAATTAAGATTCCACCAGCGTAAGCAAAAAGCTTGGGTAAAATTCCAGCTTTCATGGTTTCCATAGCCGCCACGAAATAGATGCGCACTTGTGGATTGAGTAATGTAAAGAGTGATCCGATTTTGTCTTTCAGTCCGTTTTTGATGCTGAAGAAGGTGAGGAGAATGAGCGATACATCTGCAAAGTAGGTTTGGTGGTTGCTCACAATCAAAACCTGACGTTTGGGCAATTTGCGCACATGTTCAGATCCGGTGATGGTGGTGTTGTTTAAGATCTTGAAACGATAGTGTGCGATTAAGCCAAACAGGATGAAAACCATCCGCTTAGAAAAAATAAAGATGCCTAAAGCATCGCGTTTGAAGAGTTTAAATGATGTCATTTCTACTTGCTTCCTATGGTCAAAGATAGCGGTGGCGCGTAAATATCAAAGGTTTTTCACTTTTATTCAAGTAAAAGAATGCGTTAAATTAATGATTGGTAGGTGATAAAACTGGCGATATAAGCCAACACTGTGAGGTACGACAGTTGTACCATTGGCCATTTCCAGCTGTTGGTTTCACGTTTTGTAATGGCCAGCGTACTCATACATTGCATAGCAATTACAAAGAAAATCAACAATGAAGCAGCCGTTGGCATCGACATGAGTGGTTGTCCTGTTGTAGGGTTAATGGTGTTTTTCAAACGTTCTTGAAGCTGTGCAATGTTATCAGCATCACCCTCAACGCTGTAAATAATATTCATGGTACTCACAAACACTTCACGGGCCGCAAAACTACTGATGATAGCAATTCCCATGCGCCAGTCGAAACCCAATGGTTGAATGGCAGGCTCAATTACTTTACCCAATTTTCCAGCAAATGAAGCGCTGATTAAAGCACTGCTTTTCTGCAAAGCCAAGCTGTCTGTTTCGGCTGGATTTTGAGCAATCAACTCATCGTATTGCGTTTCAATTTGCTCCATCTCTGCTGGTGGTCCAAAGGTGGTTAACACCCAAAGAATCACCGAGATAATCATGATTACTTTTCCCGCTTCAGTAACAAAGGTTAACCCCTTGTTCCACATGGTTAACCCCACGTTTCGCCATTTTGGTAATCGGTAAGTTGGAAGTTCTAAAATGAATGAACTGAAGAAATCTGATTTCAACACTTTATTGAAAACCATAGCCACAAAGAAACTCAACACTAAGCCCAATAAATACAGACCCAACATGAATAAACCTTGCACGCTTACAAAACCCAATAGGTAGTCTTTCGGGACAATGAAACCTACCAAAAAGATGTAAACTGGTAGTCGAGCAGAGCAGCTCATAAGCGGAGTAACCATGATGGTGATGAGGCGTTCTTTCCAGTTTTCAATGCTACGTGTAGACATGATTGCTGGAACGGCACACGCAAATCCACTAACGAGTGGAACCACACTTTTTCCGTTCATTCCAACCGAACGAAGCAGGCGATCATTCAAGAAGCTCACGCGAGCCATGTATCCAGTTTCTTCTAATACCTCAATCAGACCAAATAAAATCATGATTTGAGGAACGAAAATGACGATACCACCAATTCCGGCAATGATTCCGTTTACGATAAAATCATTGATAATTCCTGGTGGTAATGTTTCGTTTACGGTTTCTCCCAACCATCCCATACCAGCATCAATCCAATCCATTGGGAAAGTTGCTAAAGTGAAAACAGCTTGGAAAATCACGAAGAAAACAGCCATGAAAATGACATATCCCCAAACGTGGTGGGTTAATATTTTATCGAGTTTGGCCGTTAATGCCAGCGGACTATTGTCTTTGTGAACAATGGCTTGCACTTGCGAAAGCAATGGACCAATGGTTCGGTATCGGTTAGATATTTCTAGAATTTCTTCTTTTTTCGAATCCAATTCAAAATCAGCGAATAGCTTTTGAATCGGGTCTTTTTTATCTGAAATCCACGGATATTTTTCAGCGTTTACAGCTTGCTTAAATGCATTGAAAGCACTGTCGGTATCAACAATGGCTTGCAATTTAGCCATGAATTCTTCCGAAAGATTATTCCCAGGAACGTAGAAAGATTTATCAGCCGATTTAATCTCAGGGATACGATTTTTGAGTTCGTCCAATCCTTTTTGATCTCTGGCATTGATAGCAACTACAGGAACGCCTAGCAGTTCTTCTAATTTCTCGGTATTGATCGAGATTCCGCTTTTCTCTGCAACATCTTGCATGTTGAGCGCAACCAATACAGGAATACCCAAATCGATTACTTGAGTTGCTAAGAATAAATTGCGTTTCAGATTGGATGAGTCTAAAACCAAAATCACACGATCTGGTCTGGTTTCATAATTCTCGTCCATCAAAATTTCACAAGAAACCCGCTCATCAGCCGATTTGGGCGACAAACTGTAAATTCCAGGAAGATCAATGATTTTAACTACATCCCCATTAGGGCAGTTAAATGAACCTGTTTTTTTGTCTACGGTTACACCGGGGAAATTCCCAACCTTCTGATTCAAGCCCGTTAAGGCATTGAAAAGCGTTGTTTTTCCAGCATTCGGATTACCAACCAGTGCTATATGTAACGGGGAATGACTCATTCCAAATTTGAGTTTTCAAAAGTGGTGTTTTCGAGTGCGATAAACAATACCAACAGTGAGGTAATGTTAAGAAAACGTAAAGTCGAAAGGCTTGTTCTATTCCTTAATATCGAGTAAAATCTTGAGCAGCTCAGTACTTTTTTGATTCTCAGGTTCGTAAATCGAATTATAGATTCTAGATTTTTCTTCATTTGTTAAGTGCCAACTGAGCGATATATCTTCAGATCGGGTACGCTTCAACTGGAAGTTTACGATACTGATCTTGTCTTTCAACAGTCCGCTCATCTGCATAAACACGTCATCTTGGTTATAGTTCTGGATCGTTAGGTAGTTTTCAGAAAGTACTTCTAACGGTCTGGTGAACGACTCTACAAATGAGTGGCTGGGTTCTTCTAAAATATCAACGGTTTTGTATCGATCTCGAATTTGAATCACCACAACACCACTTGTATTTTCATTAATCCAGTCTAAAAATTCAGTGATGTAGCGGATGGTATTTACTGACCCGTAATTGTCTCGAATTCCGGCATCCATCACCTCAATAGGCGGATAAGTTGGCATGTGAATGTTTGGTAAAACATAGAAAAAGGTTGCACTCATGCGCAGTGCCGATAAAAAGTTTAAACTGTCGGGCTGATTGTCTCTAAACAATTGTCGGTAATCAACGCTTCCCACCAACCCAACATGATTCAGGTTATCCAAATAATTGGTTTGTGTGAGGAATGAAACGGGTTGACTAGAAATTAGCAATTGCCTACCATCGTTAGAAATGGTTGGTGTTAACAACATCATTGGGATGTCTGATTCTTTTACGGGTAAATCGTAATCAGATACGCTTTTATCCATGTAATACTCCGTGTTGGCAGATAGCTGACGTTCGAATGCGTAACCCCGATCTTTGGTGTAGTAATTACCGGCATATTGAAATGTTTTCACACGAATAAGCCAATCGTGGAGAGCCATATTCAATGCAACAGCATTCAAAATATCGCTGCTTATTTTAGCGTAATACTGTGGACTTTGAAGGTCTAGGTTGGGTTCAGTTATTTTTCGGTAAGCCAATTCGCGGTAATAAGCAGCGCCCAACATTCCACCAGATGATCCAGTAATGAGGTGTGTGCGTTTCATGATAGAACCCTGAGTAAGGCTATCTAAATGCTGCATTACGCGTAAGGTCCAAGCAGAGGCACGAATTCCACCACCGCTACAATTTACAATAACCAACTTGGGTTTTTTCTTGTAAAAAGGCGTGTTGTTCGATTTCCAGTTTTCGAGGATATTTCGAGCATTTTGGGCATCACTAACCAATTGTGCCGTATCTCTTGAAAGCTCTTTTAACCGTTGATTACTGTATTCAACCAAGGGCGAATAACCCAAACCATAAGCATAACTTCTAAACGAATATTCCTGACTGTTTGAAAGGTGATTGTAACCCAAAAACAAGAACACGAAAACCAATGTACTCCAACCTTTTAACCACGAATAAATGGCGCTAACCATCATGGTGAGCATGGTGAGTGTCAATAAAATACTAGCTGCTGCAGGAAGTTTTAAAAGTGAGATTTCTCGGTAAAAACCAAAGAATATGATGCTGATGATAACTCCAATTTCGAAGAACGTTGCATTGATGTGATTCTGAGTGAAAACAGTACGTAGCATTTTAGCATCGTAATGCGAAATATCTCTGGCTAAAGCAATGCGATAGGGGGCAGAAAGGTAGGTGACAACTTTCCATTCTCGCTTGCGAGCAAAGATGCTGAACCAGTGTTCTTTCTTGCTGAAAGCTGTTTTCACTGGGCGAACACGCGGCTTTTGATCTTTGTCTTTTTTCTTGATTTTTCCGAATAACTTCTCGATGTTTTTGTTGGTACTCAAGAAGTATGAATTGGCCAAAAACACAAACAACGAAATTCCCAAAAACAAACCTCCCATGTGAATGAACACTTCGGTTTGATTCACCATTTCGTGGGTCGTTTGGTACATGTAAAACTGGTAGAAATAACTGATAAAAAACACCATTGGAATGATGCAGTTATTCAAACTATACTTGATGAATGGGCGATTAAGCGTTGCTAATATGGGGAACTTATAACCGTTAAGTGCATAACTCGCTAAGTTGAATGAAATGAGGAATCCACCTAGTGCAAATCCCATAATCATGTGCGAGGTAAAACTGACTTGACCTAAGTATTCGGGATAGAGGAAGAGGTTGTAACCACCGTATTTAGCAAGGATTTTTTTCCAAACAATTCCGGTGATGAATATCCACGATAATAGTAAAAGGTGATTGGATTTGATGTGCACCAAAAACAACTGAACGGGAAAGAAATAGATGATTCTATTCAAACGTTCTTTCCACGAGATTTTTGGAGCCATTGAATTGAGTTTAAATTTATTGGTTGAAAGATAATTGATTTATTGAGGATCAATTATCGCTACAGATCAATATGCTTTCAAAAAGTCAGAAACTAAGTAAGCAATGCCTTTGCCCACAGTTGTGTTTCCGTTTGCTCCCAATGTTGGGGCGCCTTCGCACAAATGAATGTACGTTGGTTTACGGTTGATGGTAGACAAATGCACATACTGACGGGCTTCTTCTAATCGGATACCACTTGGTGTAGCGGCACTCACCGGGAAGTGAGCAATACTGTCTAAATCCAACTCAATTCCAAATGGAGCCTCTTTGCCCAAATAGTCTAAAGCCTGATTGATTTGCTCTTTCCAAGTGTGTTCTGACCTTACGAAAACATCTTCAAAAAACTGAGGAAAAACTTCATCAGTGCGATTGGCCCACTCATCCAACATAAATTGATTGTTATACGATTCGTGTAAACCAACCATCGCATATTTATGCATGAATTTCTGATTCATCGCGTAAGCAAAACCATTTCCAGAATGTCGGCCTTCAAGTGCTCTAAAGTCTCCATGTGGATCGCAATTGATCACATGCAGCGGTTTATCCAAAGCCTCTGAAGCACCCTTAATAATCGGGTAGGAATTGTTGTGACCTCCACCAATAACAATGGCTGTTTTGCCAGCTTTAACAATCAATTCGATTAGCGTTGATACACGTTGATCTACTTCTTCAACCAATTCTCTGATTTGAACCAAATCATTCTCATTGGCCTGATTGAGTTGATCTGCTTTCACTTGTAAATCGGCTACTTGAAGTGTGCCTAAAACCAGAATCTGATATCCAGATAAAAAGTTGTTTTCTTGTATGTTGACAAACGCCTGAATGAAACTCCACCACGCATCAATAGCACCTTTTCTACCTAAATTTCCTCGTACTCCAATGTCTTCGGGAATTCCAACCAAAACAAAAGGAGCAGGGGAGTTTTCGATTTCTTTGGTTATCGAAGCGTAAGAAGATTGTTCAACCACATGAAGGGTTTCTCCAAGTTTGGTTTCACCAGTTCGTAAACCAGTGTATTGCAACAATTCTTCTTTAGAAATGGGGTTTATCATTTCTTGGGTGTAATCAAGTTTTCTTTATTCAATGCCACCATCATTTCTTCTATCAACTCAGGTAGCTCATCTTCTAATTTCGAAGTTTTGATGAAGTCGCTAAAAGCACTCCAAATGGTTATTTCGCCATCAGCAGTTGCCAATACAAACTTCACACGAACGTATTTAGAACTTCCCCAGGTTTCGTTAGAACCAGTTAGTTGATATGAAGGATAAATGTCGTTGTAGAAATTGTGTGATCCTTCAACATCCTCCGTATAAGCCTTAAATCGTGGATCTTGTGCATTGTCGTTAACAGAGAAAGATAAAAGCTCTTTCTTTTTACCGTAAGGCATCAAATTCACAACCATTACAGCATCGGTATTCAATGCCTTGATATAAGCCATCAACTGTTGGTTGTTGAGCTTGATTTCAGTGTTGTGAATGTTTGCAGCCGTTGGTGTTGCTTGATACTTATATTCAGCAGCAGCCTCAGCAATAAGTCCTTCAACTTTTTCACTTTGAGCTTTGGTACTCATCAAACTGATGGTAGCAAAATCGGCAACGTGAACTGTTGTATCTAAATCAGGATTTACATAATTGCTAGCCAAATGCTTTTGAGCAAAAAGGCTGCTAGAAGCAACAATGGATAAAACAAGTAAGAGCTTTTTCATGGTTCTCAAGTTTGTATAACACCTACGTTGTAGGCTTTTGTAATTGGAGCTTGGTTTGCTGCCTCAATTCCCATTGAAACCCAAGTTCGTGTATCTTTTGGATCGATGATCGCATCCATCCACAATCTGCTTGCTGCATAGTATGGCGATGTTTGCTCATCGTATTTCGATTTTATTTTTTCAAATAACTCTTGTTCTTTCTCTTTGGTAATTTTTTCACCGCGTGCTTTCATGCTTGAAACTTCAATTTGAAGCAACACTTTAGCCGCTTGCGAGCCACCCATTACTGCTAATTCTGCCGTTGGCCATCCTACAATCAAACGCGGATCGTAAGCCTTTCCACACATGGCGTAATTTCCTGCACCATATGAATTTCCAACAACAACAGTAAATTTAGGAACAACAGAGTTTGCCATGGCATTCACCATTTTGGCACCGTCTTTAATGATTCCACCGTGTTCAGATCTGGAACCAACCATAAATCCGGTAACGTCTTGTAAAAACAACAACGGAATTTTCTTTTGGTTGCAATTCATGATGAATCGAGCAGCTTTATCAGCAGAATCAGAGTAGATAACGCCACCGAATTGCATGCCGTCTTTCTTCGATTTCACCATGGCGCGTTGGTTGGCAACAATACCTACTGCCCAGCCATCAATACGCGCTGTAGCGGTGATGATACTTTTACCGTAATCGGCTTTGTATTCATCAAATTCACTTTTATCAACCAAGCATTTGATGATCTCACGCATGTCATATGGCTTCGAACGCTCATCAGGCATTACACCGTAAACATCTTTTACGTCTTTTTCGGGTAGAGCAGGAGTAGCTCTGTTGAATCCAGCAGAATTAGGATCGCCAATTTTATCTACAATGCGTTTGATGCGATCTAGGCAATCTTGATCGTTGTCGCATTTGTAATCTGTAACACCAGAAATTTCGCAGTGCGTTGTTGCGCCACCAAGTGTTTCGTTATCAATATCTTCACCAATTGCAGCTTTCACCAAATATGAACCAGCTAAGAAAATCGATCCTGTTTTGTCAACAATCATAGCCTCATCACTCATGATAGGAAGGTATGCGCCACCAGCAACACAACTACCCATAATGGCAGCAATTTGAATAATTCCCTGACTACTCATTTGAGCATTATTTCTGAAAATTCGACCGAAATGCTCTTTGTCTGGGAAGATTTCATCTTGCATAGGAAGGAAAACGCCAGCACTATCTACCAAGTAAATAATGGGTAAGTTGTTTTCCATGGCAATTTCTTGAGCGCGCAAGTTTTTCTTGCCAGTAATTGGGAACCATGCACCGGCTTTTACCGTGGCATCATTAGCAACCACGATGCATTGTTTACCGCTAACATAGCCGATTTTGATGACAACACCACCTGAAGGGCAGCCACCGTATTCTTTGTACATGCCATCTCCAGCAAATGCACCTATTTCTATGCTGTGCGTGTCATCATCTAATAAATAATTTATGCGTTCGCGAGCAGTTAATTTTCCTTGGCTATGTAATTTCTCGATACGCTTTTCGCCACCGCCTAAGTAAACTTGTTCTAATTTTCGGTTTAGTTGGGAGATGCGCATACGCATGCGATCATCGTTTTTGTTGAATTCTAGTTCTTTACTATTCGCCATAGTGTATGTCTAATTTTTTGGAGGTGTCCAAATATAAGACTATGGCAATTAGCGCAATGATTTATTGCTACAGCTTTAACAATTCTTTGGCTTGTGGACCTTCGTTAAAGAGTAAATCGATGATGCTTAAGTTGGGGATGAATTCTTCTCGTTCTCCGGCAAAAACCTGTCGGTAGTGAGGTATTTTATTCACGTGCTCGGTAGGATCTTTTGCGTTGAACGCGTTTCTGAAGTCGGCTTCAGGATTGGGATTGTACTCAGATGTGAAATCAATTTGCAAAGTGTGATCTAAGCATGTTAAAATCAACTTGAGAAGTTGAGTGTTGAAGTCGATGAGAAAGGTTTCTTTTTTCTCGTAAAATGGAGCAAATAGATAATCGTAATACTCAAAAAAAGGAGAGGCGTTATAGGTAGATTGTATCGACTTCCAGTGATCTTTTTGCCAATTTTCTTTGTAGCTTATTTTAACATCTTTTATGGCCGTTTTCGAGCTGTTTTTTTCTACTGGAATACTCAACGGTGAAATGCCATTGGGAACTTCAATGAAACAACGGTTTCTATAGGTCTGTTTAATGAAATGTTCGTGTTGCTCAAAGCTTACTTTTTCGAGTTGAAGAAGCTGCTGATAAAAAGCAATTGGACCTAAATATGTAATCGGAAAAACGGGTGTCATTTAACTTCTAAAAGAATTCTGTCTGGTCGAATCATTTGTAAAAACGATTCACGTTCTGATCTGAAAGAGAACAAAACTACAGTTACTTTTCCAATTAAATGATCTTTTGGAATGGGACCGAAATGACGAGAATCTATGCCATTATCGCGGTTATCACTCAACACAAATAAGTAGTCTTTATTGAACATATATTGTTCGCGCTCAACACCATCAACGTAAAATTTATCTTCTTCAAAGGTGAGGTTCACACCTTCGTAATGGTTGATGAGATCTGCGTATAATTCCCAATTTTCTTTATTGAGCTCAATTATTTCGCCTGCTTTTGGAATCCAGTATGGCCCAAAACGCTGATCATTCCATTGGTGATGGGTTTCTTCTAAATAGTGTGGCGCTTGATCTGCATGGCGAGTTCTCACTTCTTTGGCATATCTAACAGTTCCAATTTTCATCAGAATGCTAGCTTGCTTTGAGGTTAAAAAGGCCAGATAAACTGTATTGTCAACTTGTTCCCATTTGGAGATCTCGAGTTGTTGTAACGTCTTCGTTTCAAATCCTTTATTGACTTTAATCTCATGCAAGAATTTGATTTCTTCAGGTTCAATCAATAAGTCTTTACCAACTTGAACATCTCTGTTTTTCAACTGAAAAGTGTCGCCCGGTAAAGCGACAACTCTTTCAGCGTATTGAGTATGATTTATTCCTAATGAATCAGATTGAATGGGAGACTCAATGTAAACTACATCGTTGTAATAAACCGGTTTAATACCCGGTATTTGAAACGGTTTCAGTCTAACAGCATCAGAACTAATTCCACCTTCGAAAAACAAATCCGAAAGAGGAACAGTTAACGGCTTGGTGGTTGTTTTTCCACCGTAGTTTAACATAGAAGTGATTACAATATCACCATCGTATAATGAACCTTCCATAGATGTTTGATGCACCCTGGAAATATCAAAAACAAATGTGCGTAGCAAAACCACAATCAAAACTATGATTGTGATAACCTTCGCCCACGACAATAAAACACGAACTGCCTTATTTTTCATGGGGTTTTCTGATTTAAATATTAATACCCTTTTTAGGTAAGTTGATTAGTTGGAGGTTTTGGCAAAAGTAGGGCAAATAAATGAATCAGAAATTATGCTAATAAATGTCTAATGAATGACTCCGAATTCTTGTTTTTCAATCTGTTCTATTGAGGTAACTTCTTTTGACTTGGGTGTGGTTAAGCCCGTTTCTACAGGAGAATATTTGTAACCATTTTCTCCTTTTGTAATCACCAATGTAAGATCATCACGGGTAATAAAAGCCTCGTTAGGCAACGTATAAACCGTATCACCTTCGGTATAAACAATAGCTTCTCCGTATGATCCTAATGGTGGGGTATCTTGTTCATCGTCAAAATGAGCATGAACCTTTGATGTTCGTGTATCAGGATCAATTTGAGGAGAAATTAAGTGGATGTGAGCCGTGTAAATTCGATCACTACCAGATACGGTGTAAGCTACAGGATCACCTTCTTTTAAATGATTGAGATCTTTAGCATACACACTAATTTCAAGGTGTGGGTGACTCATATCTGCAAATTCTAAAATAGGTTCTTCAGCTTTTACCAAAACGCCTTCGTGCACAAATACATCAGTTACAATTCCAGATTGTTTAGCATAAATTGGAATGGTTTTCATGATTCCATTCTTTTGGATGTAATTGGTAGAGATTCCCACAAATTCAAGCTTCGAAGCCAAGGCATCTGTTTTTACTTTTTGGTTGAGATAATCGTTTTCTACCTGATCGAATTGCTTTTGAGAAACCGCTTCATCGGCAATTAATTTCTCTTTTCGTTTGTAATCCTTTTCCATCACATTCAGGTTGTTTATAGCCAGTAAATACTCTTCTTGCAATGAAATCAAATCGGGGTGTTGAAGCACGGCTAATTGTTCTCCTTTTTCAACGTGAGATCCTGGTAATACCTTTACCTGATGCACAAAAGCACGGTATGGAGCGTAAAATCCAATCTTGTGAGTAGGCGGAACATCAACCGATCCAGTGGCGTGAATCTCATGAAATGCCAATTCGCGGGTAGCTTTGATTAATGTATCTGGCTCCAGCGGTTTGTGGTTTGAAATGACAGCAGCTTCAGATTCGGTAGTTTGATCGTTTGAGCTTGAACAACTCACTAACAAACTGATAATTGGGAGTATATAAATTAACTTTTTCATTTTATTTCGACTGATAAAATTCAACTTGAGTGAGGGCTTGGTTGTAGCGGAAAAGCAAATCTAGATAAGCCGTTTCGGCATTGATTGCTAAACTGATTGCTTGAACAAATTGGAAGTAGTCCAATTCACCAGCATTGAGTTTTACTAAAGATTGATTTTGCAATAATTGAGCTTGTGTGCGGTACTTGCTTCCAGCTTCTTGCAACTGCCTAGATAAGGTTGTAGCTTGCTCACTAGCAACGCGATGTTGTTGTTCTATTTCCAACTCCTTTTGCAAATAGGCATTGTAGTACATATCGCTTTGAATTTGGAGTTGATTCACTTTGCTTTTTTGAGGAATAAACCAAAGCGGTAGACTTACGCCAACACTAAAACCTTGCATGTTATTCAAATTCACAATGCGTTGATTGAAATAACCCGCTCTAAATTCGGGGAAGAAACCACGTTTTTCAAACTGCGTTTTGCGTTGTTGCAATTCCCAATTCATTTGAGCCGATTCGGTGAGTAACGTAGCTGCAGAGTCTTCAATCAGCAAAGCTTTTACTTGTAATGAATCGGTTGGAGAATCTGGTTTGTTAGATAAATAACAAGCTTGCATCAATTCCGATTCAGCGGTATTCAGTTCGTTTTTGGCTTTGGCAAATTCATTCAGAAATGAGATGTATTGCGTTTCAGCCATGCTTTTTTGTAGCAAGTCGATTTCACCAGCCTCATATTGCAAATTAGCTCGAGATTCTAATGAATTAAACAAGCTGTCTTTACTCGAATAAATCGAGAATTTCTCATAAGCATATTGCCACTTGGAGTAAGCCATTTTTACATCTCGGGTTAAGATGGCTTTTTGCGTATACAAATCAGCCTCAGCTTTTGCTTCTAATGCACGGCTTACTTTGCTACCATAAATCTGAGAAGCGATGTTTCCGAAATTCTGTTGAATCGAGAAGAAGTAATCGTTTACATCTTCGTTAATCTGACCGTATTCATAATCAACATCGGTTGTTCCTAGACTCCAATTTTGTTGTTTGTTTTTTCTCGCGAAATCAACTTGCAGTTGCGCATTTTGATAGGCTCTGTTGTTGTTAATTGCCGAGTCAATTGCTGCATCTAAACTCAATGTTTGAGCTTGAGTAGAGCTTCCTAATCCAACCAAAACCAAAATAGCCAGAGCAGCTTTTGATGCGTTGAATGATTTGCTGTGAAACTTCATATACAAAATCGGTAACAAGATTAATGTGAGTAATGTGGAAGTAATCAACCCACCAATAACTACTGTTGCTAACGGCTTTTGAACTTCGGCTCCTGCAGAAACACTGATAGCCATGGGTAAGAACCCGAAGGCAGCTACTGAGGCTGTCATTACAACTGGTCGCAAACGAGAAATGGCACCGTCTACAATCACTTTATCGATGGTGAAACCATGTTCTTCTTTCAGCTGATTAAATCTACTGATGAGTACAATTCCGTTTAAAACGGCAACACCAAACAAAGCGATAAATCCAACTCCTGCAGAAATACTGAAAGGCATATCACGCACCCAAAGAGCAAATACACCACCAATTGCAGCAAACGGGATAGCAGTAAAGATGAGTAAGGCATCGGATATTTTTTGGAAAGCCATGTAAAGCAACAATAAGATCAGTAACAAGACCAAAGGAACGGCAATAGAAAGGCGTTGTTTAGCCGATTGTAATTTCTCGAAATCACCACCGAACTCAATGTGATAGCCATCAGGCAATCGCAATTGATTGTGCAGTTGTTGCTCAATTTCATAAACCAAACTCTCGGTATCTCGATTACGCACATTAACACCAATTACAATTCTACGTTGTGCCTGATCTCTAGAAATACGTGAAGGTCCTTCAATTTCATCGATATAAACCAGCTCAGAAACAGGTATCGATCTTCCTTGAGAACTATTCACATAAATGCGGTCAAGATCTACTTGATGTCTGTTTTCAGAGCTCATTCTTACTACTAGATTATATTTTCGGTCATTCTCTAAAACAATCCCACTAGATTCTCCAGCAAAAGCAGCTCGAACAGTTCTGTTTACGGTTTCTACATTTAATCCATATTGGGCCAAAGCAACTCGATTATAGGTGATAACTTTTTGTGGCAAACCTTCTGTTTGCTCTAACCGTACATCACCAGCACCTTCAATATTTTTAATTACTACTTCGGCTTTTTGACCCAGTTCTGCGAGTTTTTCTAAGTCTCTACCAAATATTTTAACGGCAATATCAGATTTGGTTCCAGAAATCAACTCATTGAATCGAAGCTGGATGGGTTGACTGAATTCAACTTCACTTTTAATTCCGCCCGAAATCAATGCTTCTTTCATTTTGCTCACCAATTCATCTTTGGTTGTTGCAGAAACCCATTCGTCTTTTGGTTTGAGGATGATCATTACATCGGCATCTTCAATTCCCATGGGATCAGTAGGAACTTCAGCGGTACCAATTTTACTCACCATGTGAAGTACTTCTGGGAAGTTTTCTAAAATGATTTGCTCTGCTTGTGTTGAATTTCGGATACTTTCTTCCAGTGAGACATCTGATTCTAAAACCAATTGCATCGCCAAATCACCTTCTTCTAAACTCGGAATGAATTCGGCTCCCATTCGTGTGAAAGTGAATACCGATAGAGCTAAAGTGGTAACAGCAATTCCAATGAGCAACATCGGTTTTTTGAGTGCTCCTTTTAGTGAAGGCGTGTAGATTTTAACTAGAAAGTTGTTGATTTTATCGGAAAGCGTAGTCTTTACTTTGATGTTGCGGTTGAGCATCAAAGAGCTCATCATCGGCACGTAAGTAATGGAAAGTAACATGGCGCCAGTAACTGCAAAACTTACCGTTTGTGCCATCGGACGGAACATTGTTCCTTCAGTTCCTTCAAGTGTTAAAATTGGGATGAAAACCACAATGATGATTAACACACCAAAGGCAGCCGATTGAAACATGTTTGCTGTTGAATTTTGGATAACAGCATTCATCTCTCGTTTACTGATTTTTTGATTGGGGTGATGTTCATGTAAGTGATGTAAAATTCCTTCAACAATAATCACAGCCATATCAATCACAATCCCAAAATCAATGGCTCCGAGCGACATTAAGTTGGCTGAAACACCAAAGATGCGCATCATGATAAAGGCAAATAAAAGCGAGAGTGGAATAACTGATGATACAATAATTCCGGCTCTTAAATTACCTAACAGTAAAACCAAAACGAAGATAACGATGAGTCCACCCTCAACCAGGTTTTTGGTAATTGTTCCCGTTGTTTTACTCACCAAATCAGAGCGATCGAGGTAAGGTTCAATTCGAATACCTTCGGGTAAACTTTTCTGTACTTCAGCCACACGATTTTGAACGTTTACGATAGCTTCAGATGAATTGGCTCCTTTCAACATCAAGGCAATTCCACCAACGGCTTCGCCTTTTCCGTCTTTGGTCATGGCTCCAAATCGGTTTGAATGTCCGAAACGCACATCAGCCACATCGCCAACCGTAACGGGAATGTTGTTTCTGGAAGTGATTACAATTTGATTGATTTCTTCTAAAATATCAATTAACCCATTCATACGGATGTACTGGGCTCTTCCATCTTTTTCGATGTATCCAGCACCTGAATTTTGGTTGTTTTTTTCAAGAGCCGAATAGATATCGTTGATGGTGATGTTTTGTCCGATGAGCTTTTCAGGGTGAACAGCAACTTCGTATTCTTTGACGAATCCACCGAAACTTGAAATCTCGATAATTCCAGGAATTCCGCTTAATTGTCGTTTAACCACCCAATCTTGAATGGAGCGCAAAGCCGTTAAACTGTACTTCTCTTTGTAAGCTGGATCAACCTCTAAAGTGTACTGATAAATCTCGCCTAATCCTGTTGTAATAGGCATGAGTTCTGGTGTTCCATAACCCGCAGGAATTTCACCAGTTACCAAATTAATTTGCTCAGATACGAATTGCCGAGCATCTAAGATGGGAACATCTTCTTCAAAAACTACCGTTACCAAACTGATTCCAAAGCGCGAAATAGAACGCACTTCAACCACGTTGGGTAAGTTGGTTAAGGCAATCTCAACCGGATAGGTAATGAATTGCTCCACTTCTTGAGCACTTAGTGATGGCGATTGTGTAACCACCTGCACTTGGTTGGTGGTGATGTCGGGAACTGCATCAAGCGGTATGTGTTGAATGGAATAAACTCCCATTCCGATTAGCCCCAAAACAAATAGGGCAACCAATAGCTTTTGTTTGATAACAAAGCCAATAAATGCACGAATCATAAAATCTGATTTTGCTTAGTTCGAAAGTAAAAATGGAGTAGGTGAAAAAGAGGTGCTAACTAAGCACGTGGAGGCCCGCGGAGAACGGGTATTTGTTGTAGATGAAGTTGAAGAGCTACTTCGTTTTGAGGAGCTCCAAATGTTTGTTTTTCAACTGCAATTAAGCAGAAAAAGCACGTAAATAATGTGGCTGCAACAAAAACAAAATCCCAATTGATATTAGGTATCGGACTGTTTTTGATTTGTTGGTTGTGATCGATTCCTGTATCAGCGTGAAAGAAGTGCTCTATCAAAGAAAATACGCTTGATTCTTCTTCAGCCTCGGTGTATCTGTTTTGCGACTCGTTGCTGAATAAATGGTCAGATAAATGGTGATGCGGCACAATGTTGTGCAGCGTAACAATGGCAAATGAAAGCCAAATAAATATGTGAGCCCATTTTTTCAACGCGAGCAAAATTAGAGAATGTTTGTCAATGTCAAAGGTTGTTTAACAGAATGATAGCAATACAGACTGCTATAAAGCTAATTTAGATTCTCTCGAAAGTGAGGTAATCAGTTTCGCCATTACCACCGCTAATGTCAATCAAAACCAATTGGGTTTCAGATTGAGAAACAATGTCCCAATCATCATTCAACTCTTGAAGTTCGTTGGCTGCACTGAAAGCAATGACGAAATCATAATCGCTGGCATCATCATCGTCACTACCATCTTTAATTACGCTCCATGTTCCAGCGAATGTTTCCGTACCATCAAATGCCTCTAAAGTGCTATTGCTGTTGAAGGTGAAAACATAACCAACGTAGTGATTGGTTTCATTTGATCCAGAATCGATAAACTCTGTAATTCGCCATGTTCCACGTTGCATATTGGTTCTAACAACAACTGAAACATCACCTGTAACGTTGTCATCGTTGCTGTCATCGTCTTTATCGCAAGCAAAAAATGAGAAAACACTCATTAAAACTACAAGTGGCAAGAATTTAGAGATTTGGATTTTCATAATTACTGATCGTTATGAGGATTTGATTGCGTTAAATGTAAGTCAATTTTTTAGATGGTTAAGCAACAGCCTTCTTACTCAATTTCAAAGCAACTAAGCCACCTAACCAACCCATTGGGAAGTAGGCAAGAGCTAAATCGGTAAGGATAAACCAAGTTGGTGCAGGTAATATAAATACCATGAGAACTCCACCTATAAAGAACAATGCTCCAATACTTAGGGCGAATTTCATTTTATGATTCTGAGCGATAATACCAGCAACAATAGCTCCAACCAATGAACCCAGAGCATGAGCTAAAAATGGAAAAATGAAATGCTCTAAACCCAGGTGAGGCATAGCTTCAGCCAAGGCTTCCATGTTGTTTACATCAACCCCTTCAATGGGATACATCTCATGGCCAACCTTCACCAAAGACATGTTTACAGTGCCTCCTAAAAACCAGCCGACAATTACGGCTACAATGTTTCTTAATACAGATTTGAAGTTCATAGACTAAATTTATTTCAATATAGAAATTCTGGCTATAAACAAAAAAGGCTGCCAATTGGCAGCCTTTTTAATTATGAGTTGTGATTGTAAATATGCACATCGCGTTGCGGATATGGAATTCCAATTCCGGCAGCGTCTAGCTCTAATTTCACTCGTTCGGTAATATCAAAATATAAACCCCAGTAGTCTTCGGCTTTTACCCAAGCTCTACACGTAAAGTTTACGCTGTTGTCTGCCAATTCAGAAACAGCAACTAAGTGAGCCGGATCATCTAAAACACGAGGGTCAGACTCTAACAAATTGTTGAAGATTTCTTTTGCTTGTTTAATATCAGCATCATAACTGATACCAAAAGTAAAATCACATCTCAAGGTATCTTTTGCTGAATAATTTAAGATGCTATCATTACTAATTGTACCATTTGGAATAATGATTTGACGGTTCTGGAAGGTTTTCAATTTCGTTACAAAAATTTGAATTTCCTCAACCGTACCCGTGTGACCACCAGCTTCAATTACATCACCTACTTTAAAAGGTTTGAAAGCCAGTAATAAAACACCACCTGCAAAGTTGGCCAATGTGCCTTGTAAAGCTAAACCAACAGCCAAACCAGCGGCACCTAATACAGCTACAAACGATGTGGTTTCAATACCCACCATGCTTGCCACACTAATGATTAAAAGTGCTTTTAGCGACCAGTTTAATAAGTTGCTTAAAAATGGACGAAGAGTAGGGTCCATTTCTTTGCGCTCCATGGCTCTTTTAGAGGTTTTGGTTATTACTTTAATTACACGTAAACCAATTAATAGGGTTAGTATAGCGAGTATAACCTTAGGTCCATAAACCATAACCAATTCAATAGCTTTTTCAGTATAGGCCTGAACGGTTTCTGTAGAATTTAGGATTTCTTCTTCCATGCGTTAATTTTTAGAGTTGATGTATTCAGTGATACAAACATAAAGGCTAAATGTTTAAGTCGGTCACACACATATTAAGAAATCTCAATCAAAAAAGGCTTACCTCAATGGCAAGCCTTCTTCATTATTTAAATTCATCCCTAAAGTCGTTATCGTAAGAGATCGGAACTTCTTCAAATTCCTCGGTTTCAGTATTGTATTTTTTGTAGCGCTCAAACGGTAAAACAAATAAATGAAGGGTTAATGTTTTACCATCATTGCTGTTGATGAACTGGTGTAAACCTTGATAATCATTGATGTATGAAACACTGCCAGGTTTCAGGATATTCTTGCTGATTTCAACTACAGAGTTAAAGCTTTCACTACCCAAGAAACGTACTTCTGTCATTTCACCAGAAATAACTACAGCCCAGCCTTGTTGGTGACCATAATTGTGAATTGCTGTTTTCTGGTGTGGAAGAGAACAAGCTAAAAGCAGTTCAAACTCGCTACATTTATACAATAAGTTGCGCGTGTGGTGATCTTCATTCCACGAAATGTATGGCTCAAAATCGAGTGGATCTATGTCAACGCGTTTCATAACACTGCCGTAAGTGTTATCAACTGACATATTCAACAATTCATGAATGAGTTCTTTAATTGATTTAATGGGTGTTTTCATGACAAAATTCTCCTTTCAACCATAAAGTTAAATTGTTGATTCAGAGCTAAAAATGACCTTTGTCACAACCTCAGAAAAGAGCATAAAAAAACGGGCTAGCTACTTGCATCGCACCGCTACAACCGTTTACCCTTGCTTTCTTCCGAACCTGGGGGATTCAACAGGAGCTGGTCGTACAAGACTAACCCGAGGCGGCAAAAGTAGAAAAATTCGGCAACTGGCAAGTTTTATTACTGAAAAGTGTAATTCGGCCGTTAGGCTAGTAGAATAATTATATTTGCTCACCAACAATTCTATGTATATAAGATGGAAAACCAACGATTGACAACAGATCAATTTCTTAAATATGCTTTGCTTTTTGGAGTAGTTCAAATAGTATATCAGCTATTCGCATACTTGATGGGTATTGGCTATATGGCTTCTTTATGGAATGTTGGTTTTTCAATTCTACTAAACATTGCTGTATTGGTATACATCATGTTGCAAATTAGAAACGTTTCAGGAGGTTTCATTAGCTTTAGAAAGTTATTCGTAAACACCTCAATAGTTTTGATTTTTGGTTTGTTTTTAAGTGTCATGTTTGATTACGTTTTAAACACTGTAATAGATCCAGACTTACCCCTGAAAATTGTTGAAGCGTCTTTTGAGAATACGCTTTCTATGTTAGAAGGGATGGGACTTCCTGATGAAACTTTAGATGAAACATATGCTGAAATGGAGCAAGCCAAAAAAGAGATTGAATCTGAATACACAGTAGCTCAATTTTTGCCAGCTTACCTCATATCTTATGGTTTGTGGACTATACCGAACTTGATTTTATCACTGATTTTGAAAAAAGAAGAATCACTATTTAAGCCTGAATAACTATGGATATCAGTGTTGTTGTTCCTTTATTCAACGAAGAAGAATCGCTTCCAGAATTAACCGCTTGGATCAAGCGAGTGATGGATGCCAATCAATATACATATGAAGTGTTGTTGATTGACGATGGAAGTAATGACACTTCATGGCAAGTGGTTGAAACCATATCGAATCAGAATCCAGCTGTAAAGGGAATTAAGTTCAGAAGAAACTACGGAAAAAGTGCGGCTTTAAACGTAGGTTTCTCACATGCAAAAGGTGATGTCATTATCACTATGGATGCTGATTTACAAGATAGTCCTGATGAAATTCCTGATTTGTATAACCTCATTATGAAAGAGGGTTACGATCTAATTTCGGGATGGAAACAAAAGCGTTACGATCCAATTAGCAAAACGCTACCTACCAAATTGTTTAACTGGGCAACTCGTAAAATGAGTGGGATTCACTTAAACGATTTCAATTGTGGTTTAAAAGCATATCGTAACAATGTAGTGAAATGCATTGAGGTGTATGGCGAAATGCATCGTTATATTCCTGTGTTGGCTAAGCAAGCTGGATTTGTAAAAATTGGTGAGAAAGTAGTTGAACATCAGGCGCGTAAATACGGAAAAAGTAAGTTTGGGATGAATCGCTTCATCAACGGATTCTTAGATTTATTGACGATTACATTCTTATCGAGCTACGGAAAAAAACCAATGCACTTTTTTGGGTTACTTGGTTCGGTAATGTTCTTTATAGGCTTTTTAATGGTGCTGTTTATCGGTGGCGAAAAGTTGTACTATTTACAAGCAGGAATACGTTATAGGTTAGTAACAGACAGCCCCATGTTTTATGTGGCGCTAACATCTATGATACTTGGAACGCAATTATTCACGGCAGGATTTTTGGGAGAACTAGTTTCTAGAAATGCTTCTGAACGCAACAATTATCAGATAGAAACCTACAAAAACGTAGAATAATAGATGAGATTATCAGCCTTAGTATTGCTTTTATCAGTAGTTATTATGCCTTCATTGGTGTTTGGTCAGTTAAACCAGACCGATGATCAAGGTCGTAAACAAGGTAAGTGGGAAAAGCGTTATTCTAACGGAAACATAAAATACAAAGGCACTTTTAAAGATGATAAGCCTGTTGGCGAGTTTATCTATTACGATTATCGTTTGAATCTGGTGGCTAAAGTAAACCACTTAGGCAATGACTCTGCATCTGCTCAAATTTTCCACAAGAATAAAGCATTGGAAGGTGAGGGGATGTATTACAAACAAGAGAAAACAGGCGTTTGGAAGTTTTACGATAACACCGGTACGCTGAGTGCTGTTGAAACGTTTAAGAGTGGAAAAAAACACGGTAAATCTCAAACGTATCTTCTAAACGGACAGGTTTCTAGAGAAACCGAATATGTAGAAGGATTTGAAACAGGTTTACGCATAGATTACTTTCAAGATGGAACTAAACGCTTTGAAGGTCGTGTTATAGATGGAGTTTTTGATGGTGAGGTTACATTTTATCACCCCAATGGAAAACTCAAAATGGTTGGGAATTATAAGAATGCGGTTCCTGATGGACAATGGATTTACTATGATGAAAAAGGATTACCATTCAGGCATGAGATATATGAAAAAGGCGAGCTTAAAGAAGCTAGCGAGTAAAGCCATTATAGCCGCTTTTACAATTTTTTTTAGTTTCAATCTCTCAGCTCAATTAGCACCTGGATATTATTTTGTTCAGTTAACTGATAAAGTGGGTACACCTTTCAGTGTTAGTCAACCAGAAGCTTTTTTATCGGCTAAAGCAATTCTACGTAGACAAAATCAAGGGATTTCTATCACAACAAATGATTTGCCAATAAATCCAGATTACATTGACTCAATAGAACAGTCTGGAAATATTAGAATTCATCACAAGCTAAAATGGGCCAATGGTCTAGTAATAGAGTCGTATGATACAGCCGCAGTAGAGTCTTTAAAACAATTCGCTTTTGTAGATAGTAATCAGTCTATTTTATCACGTCCAACCATTGAAGGAAAGAGAAGTACGCGATCTACATCAAATAAGTTCAATGAGTTGCCTGTAGATACAGCCATTTTTGGAGCAGCTTCTGGGCAAATTGAGCAATTGAGTTTACAATATTTACATCAGGATGGATTCAATGGAGAAGACATGTTGATTGCCGTTATGGATGCTGGTTTTTCGCAGATTGATACGTTCTCAGCTTTAAGTCATTTATTTCAAAACGGACAAATTCAGGCTACTTATGACTTTGTGCAAAATCAACCTTATCTCGATTATTTTTGGTCGAGACATGGTACTTGGGTGATGGGCACATTGGCGGCAAACGATTCAGGTTCCTTGATGGGCACAGCTCCCAAAGCTGATTATCTATTATTGAGAAGTGAAAATGCATTAACAGAGTATGTATTGGAGGAGTATCACTGGGCTGCAGCAGCTGAATGTGCTGATAGTATAGGAGCTGATATTTTAACCACTTCATTAGGTTACACCACTTTTGATGATTCACTTCAAGATCATTCATACTCTGATATGGATGGTAAAACCACTTTTATTACTAGGATGGCTAATCGTGCGGCTGGTAAAGGGATGTTGGTAATTAATAGTGCAGGTAATTCAGGAGGATCTCTTTGGCGGTATATTTCTGCTCCGGCAGATGGCGATAGTGTTTTGGCAGTAGGGGCTGTTGGTGTAAATGATACCATTGCTGGGTTTAGTTCACGTGGACCAAATTCTGCTGGGTTACTGAAGCCAAATGTTATGGCATGTGGATTTTTTGCTGCTTCTGTTGGATATGATTTTCCTGTTGAATATATAAATGGGACGTCTTTCTCGTGTCCGATATTAGCAGGTGCAGCGGCTTGTTTGTGGCAAGCAAATCCCAACTTGACAAATATGGAGATCATGCACTTAATTGAAGAAAGTGCCGACCGTTATAATAATCCAGATAACGATTATGGAAATGGAATTCCCAATTTTGCTCATGCTTATTGGGTTACCACTGGAATAGATAACGTATCTGAGAATAAATCAACTGCATCAACAGTGATTTTCCCTAATCCAGCTCAAACTGAAGTATGGATTAACAACGATAAAAACACATCAGCTGAGATATATTCATTGTCAGGATCGGTGATTAAAAATCAGGTTGTTGGAGTAGGAGAAGCCATTCAGCTAGATGGCATACCTGCTGGAGTTTATCTTTTGAAGATTGAGAATGATGTACATCGATTGGTTATTCAACCTTGATATCGATCCTCATATTTCCAGAAATAACAATCCATTGATCTTTTAAATCTGGAGGTCCCATCGTACCTCTAGCATCATTAGAGAAACCATAGGGTTCTTTTGGAGGACCGTAGAAATGATGATCCATTTTTTCGTTTCCATTTAAATCTTGGAATACAGCAACGATGTATTTTTCACCCACATTCAATCGCTGAAAAGTAGTTTGTGCCGAGGTACTTTTAACTGGAACCATTCGGTTTTCAATTTTTTCTCCAGTGCTATCTCTGAGTTGAATCATTAATGTACCAGTTGGTTCTTCCACGTTAAATCGTATGGTTAAATCACCTCTGTTTTGTGCGAATATGAAAGAGCTTATGATAGAAAGTAGAATAGTAATTCCAAGTTGTTTCATAAGTACGAAGATATCAATGTGAATTAGTTTGAGTCATCCAATTCATTTTTCCAGTTTAAAATCATTTTAGTGATAAGCTCTATAGGGAACTCATCATCTACAGGGAATTGAACAGATCCTTTGGCATTTTTATAGGAACCAAATTGATCTCTAAATCGATCTAATATCATTGGTTTCATATAATAACCAATGTGTTTTTTGTAGCCTCCAAAATAAACCAATGGCCTTTTCTTGTACTTATATGAAGGCATTTTGTAGGCAAAGTCTTCAACTGCATCAGGCACTAGTTTGAAAACCAATTCACGTAAAGTATTGAGTTTATTCTGTATTTCTTCTGGAAAAGTGGAGATGTATTTATCTACTTCGTTCATTGTACTAAAATAGAAAAAGCCGCATTGGATTTCCAATGCGGCCTTTTAACTAAAAGTAACTTGTAGGATTAGTAAACTACAACTCTTTCAGAGTGAAGTTTTCCATCTAAAGTGATATTCACAAAGTACATACCTTGGCTGTATTGGCCTAAGTCAAATTTTTCATTGAATTGTGTACTTGGATTATCCCATTTGCGGTTTAAGATTACTTTACCTGTGAAGTCGATAATTTGAATAGCAACTTCATCAGCTCTGTAATCATCAATTTCAATATTCAATTGACCATCAGTTGGGTTTGGATAAAGTTTGATTGAATAAGCTTCAGCAGCTTCATCAATACCAACTAATCCAGTAATTGTGATGGTGTCTGAATTGATACAACCAGCATCAGATGTAACCTCAACCCAAATAGTAGAGTCAGACCAAAGTTCAGCAACAAGTGAATCGTTAGTTGATCCATCATTCCATAAATGAGAACCATTGGCTCCTGAGTACAGTGTAATGATAGTTGGCATTCCAACTGCTGTATCTGCACCAAGGTTAACTACTGGTAATGGATTTAGGAATGTAAGAACTACATCGGTAGTTTTCATACAACCTAACATATCAGTTGCTGTAACTGAATATGTGCCTTCAGTTATTCCACTTAATGATGCAGATGTATCACCATTGTTCCATTCGTAAGTGAAAGAACCATTGCTACCAGTTGCAGTCGCAACTGCTGAGCCATCTTCACCGTTTTCACATGTAACATCGGTAAACTGTACATCTAAACTGATGCTGTCTGGCTGAGTTAACACAACTGTATCAGTTAATGTACATCCGTTTGAATCCGTTAAAATAACTGAATAAGAACCAGCTGCAACACCATTTATAGAGTCTGTAGCATTACCATTAGACCACATATATGTGTAAGGAGTAGTACCTCCAGATGCTGAAACTGAAGCTGTACCATCCATTCCATCAAAACAAGTAATGTTTGTTGAATCGATTGAAGCCATTAGTTGAGTAGGTTCAGCTACAGTTGCTGTATCCACTTCGGTACATCCGTTAGCATCTGTTACAGTATATGTGTATGTGCCTGCGGTAACACCAGTAACAGAACTTGTTGTAGCACCATTACTCCATGCATAGGCATAAGCTGTAGTACCACCAGAAACAGTTGCTGTAACAGTACCGTCCATCGAACCAAAGCAAAGAGCATCAGTTGCAGTTGTAGTTGTTACAAGTGCAGTTGGTTCAGCTATCAATACGTTAGTATTAGCCGTACACCCATTATCATCTGTTACAGTAACAGAGAATGTACCAGCAACAAGACCAGTAACAATTGAGTTAGCAGAACCAGTACTCCAAGTATAGTTGTATGGTGTTGTACCACCAGTTGCAGCTGCTGAAGCAGAACCCGTAGTGTCACCAAAACAAGCTACATCTTGATAGCTTGAAATAGAAATACCTAATACAGTTGGTTCATTAATAACCAATGTATCAAGAACTGTACAGCTATTATTATCTGTAATTGTAACAGTATAAGTTCCTGCTCCTAAACTTGAAACAGTTGCAGAAGTACTACTGTTTGACCAAGCATAAGTATACGGACTAACACCACCTGTAGCACTTGCATCTGCAGAACCATCTGTTAAACCATTACATGTAACGTTTACAATGTTTGATAAACTTGATACTAGTTCTGTAGGTTCACTGATAGTAGCAGAAGTAGTACTAGTACATCCATTAGCATCTGTAACAGTTGCTGTGTAAGTCCCGGCAGCCAAACCTGAAGCCATTGCTGTAGCATCTCCATTACTCCACATATACATAAATGGAGTTGTACCACCTGTTGCTTGAGCAGTAGCATCACCTGATGAAGCTCCAAAACAAAGGTTATCGGTAGTTGAACCAACAGAAGCTACAAGAATAGCTGGTTCAGTAACTGTATTTGAAGAAGTAGCTGAGCATCCATTTGCATCAACAACTGTAACAGTATAAGTACCAGCTGCTAAACCAACATTACTCATAGATGTATCACCAGTACTCCAAGTGTACGAGTAAGGTGTAGTTCCACCAGTAGTAGAAGCAGACAAACCACCGTCACTTAAGCCATTACATGTAGCATTACTATCGAGTGTTACACTAGAAACTAATACAGCTGGTTCAGTAACAGTAACTGAATTGTTTACAATACATCCACCTCCATCAGAAATAGTAACAGAGTATGTTCCTGCAGCTAATCCACTTGTAGAAGCAGTTGTTGCTCCGTTACTCCAAGTGTAGGTGTATGGAGAGTTTCCGCCAGAAGCAGTTGCAGTTGCAACACCATCGGCTGCTCCATTACAACTAACATCAGATGTTACAGATGAAAAAGCAACAAAACTAGATGTAGGTCCACCAATAGTTATTGAATCAGTAGAAACACAACCATTAGCATCAGTTACTGATACCGCGTAATCTCCTTGTCCATCAACCATTGAAGTAACTGTAAATCCATTACTCCAACTAAAGGTGTATGGAGCAACCCCACCGCTGGCAACAACACTTGCTCCACCAGCTTGACATGAAGTAGCATTGCTATCTAAGCTAGCATTTGCAACAAGTAAAGTAGGTTCAGTAATTGTAACAGAACCTGTATCAGTACATCCATTAGCGTCTGTAACTGTTACAACATAACTACCAGCTACTGCTGTTAAAGAAGCATTTGTACTAGCATCACTCCACAAGTATGTGTATGGTGTTGTACCACCTGTTACATTTAGAGTTGCACCACCGTTTCCTCCATTACAAGTAACATTACTATCTAGAGCAACTGTACCAGCTAAAACTAAAGGTTCAGTAATTGTTACACTATCAACAAGAGAATCATTGTTGGCATCATAAACAGTAACATAATATGTTCCTGCTAGTAATGAATCAACCATTGCAGTTGTTTCTCCATTGCTCCAAGAGTATGAATATGGTGAAACACTTCCACTCGCTGAAACTGAAGCTGTTCCAACATTAAGTCCATTACATGTAACGTCTGTAGAACTTAATGTGAAATCAAGTAGAGAAACAGTTACTACAGTTGAGTCACTGAAAGTTCCACAAGTATTCGTGTAAGTTGCAACATACGTGTAAGTTGAATCATTAGAATAAGGTCCAGCACTATATGCCGGTGAAGTTGATACTGAGCTTGAACTTAAATACCAGTCAAATCCAGTTACTACTGGAGCTGAAGGTACAGTTACACCACTGTTCAGGGTATTTGGATCTTGAGGAGAATCTGCAGATCTCACCCAATTTGAAGCACTATTGTTATCAGCACCTTCAAGTCTCATTCCTGAAGAACTTGAAATAGTTCCAGACATACTTCCTGACCAATCACTAGATGTAACACCAGATGATACAGGGAAAGTATATGAGGTGCTTGAGCCACCATATCCAACTGCATCTAACATTGTGCCATTAGCATCTTTCAAAACATAACCACGTGTAGTAGTAGATGATCCAACATTAGTTCCAATTACTCTGTAATAATTATTAGCAGCATCAGTAGAAGTTCCTTCAAAACCAAGAATTACAGTACCATTAGTTCCAATTACTGCTCCAGCAGGTACTTCTAAAATACTTCCTGATAATCCAGTTGTATTGTATATTTCTATTTGATATCCAGAAATATCAGTACCAGGAACACCAGTTAACTCAACATAGTCATTTGAACTAGAAAAGTAACTAGGCCATCCATTTGTTGGTGCACCCGTAGGGGTGAGATATTGACTAATTTCTGTAAAGAATACTTGAGTTGTTGGTAACAAAGGTGAACTAGCAATTAAATCAGCTGTGCTGTAATTATTCGTTACGTTAATTGTATCGTAAGCAACAGACAGAATATTCTGAACTGTTTCAGCAGATGCGCCATATGCGGTATCATTTAATACTGATGCATTAACCGCACTCGGAGCCAAAGCAGAACCAAAATAATAGTCACCAGGCTGAGACATATCTATCGATGTAATAAATACTGTTGTATCAGCTCCAGGGTCTAATGTTCCAGAAGTAATAACTAGTGAGTCAATTGTATTTACTGGGCCATTAACTTGCCAATAAACCGTTTGATTATTTACACTAAAATCAACCGTTGTGCCAATTACATTTTGCAAAGTAGCAAAAGCAGTATCGGAAGTTCCGTAGCAAAGGTCAACTTGACTTAAGCTAACTCCTGTCATTGCTAAATCCGAAGCTAATCCTGTAAATTCAATTGCACCAATATCTGGAGTAGAAGTAGACCTTGGGTTACCATAAACATCAGTTGTTACTCCTAGAGGAGTTCCGATATTGTCTATTGCACCACTTAAAGGAGTGAAATCTTGGTTAGACACATTAGAGAATACAGGATCAGAATTCACTGAATTAATATTCTCAGATGGTAAGTTAGTTAGCCATGTAGCTAAATCAGCAACTCCACCACCATCATAAATTAGGTCCCCTGCATCAACTCTATAATACAAGTTATAGTCTAGATCACTGTTTGCTGAATCACCATCAAAACTATCAACACCGTAGTAACTGTATGATCCATTACTAACAAACATGTTATTTTTAATATCAGCTGAAAGTAAGTCGTTAGATCTAAATCCATAATCACCATCTGAGTATGTTGTGTTATGCCAGATATTAACTTCTTCAACATCATCTAGATACAATGCATAGTCAGATCCACTGTAAAATATGTTATTCGAAATAACCCCTCTAGAGGTTGGAGTAGCATCAAAGTTTCCATCTGAAAGGTAGAAAGCATAATCAGGAGCGTTAACAATATTGTTAGATATGTTAAACATCATTAAATCAAATAGGTAAATACCATCAGCTGTTGTAGCTCTTAAATTAGAAATGGTATTTCCAGTAATTGTAATGCTGTCTTGATCATCCATGTATATCCCGTACAAATACTGGTTGTCAAATACGTTATTAGCAACTGTATTACCTTCATTTCTAGTAGCTGATGCTCCTTCTAATCGGATACCATAATATCCACCAGTTATAACACTATTTGAGAAGGTGTTGAATTCAGCATTCATTCCTTCAGTGGATGTACTAGTTTCAGATCCCGTTGCAAGAATACCAGCAATTGATGATGAAGATGAGGTTACATCATTTACAATGTGACAACTATCAATGGTATTAAATGAAGCAGTATCTGTAAGGAAAACACCGTAAGCAGAGCTTGTAGCTGTGTTTTCAATGGTCATGTTTTTTATGGTAAGATAATCTGTGCCTTGAAGTGCAATTGTAGCATAATCATTGTAGGTTAATGTTACTAGAGATGTATCACCACCATTAATGGTTATTGTTGCATTTTGAGAAGCTCCAGAGATGACTCCCAATGCAAATTTCTCATTGTATACACCTGGAGAAACATTGATAATAACGTCTCCATTAATTCCACAGCTGTTTAGCCTTGTACTTAAATCACTAAAAGATGTAAAATCACCATTAGAACCTAATGTATAAGTTCCAGCAAAAGGAGAACAAGGAATAGTAGCCGTAAATGGACCTTCCCAGTATGAAGAATCACCAGCAGCGCAAACAGCACGAACTCTAAAGTCATAGCTATATCCACCTGTTAACCCTGAAACAGTAATTGGATTTTGAGAAGTAGTGTCTGTTACACCACTGCCAAATCCTGTTCCTGAAAGAACATATTCATATTCCCATAAAGTTTCAGAACCTCCAGGTGTCCAACCTAAGTCAACACTTGTGTTAGTAAGCCCTGAAGCTGTTAAATTACTTACGGGTATACAACTAGGTCCGGATATTACATAAAAATCATCTACGCCTAAATCATTGTAGAAATATGTAGATGAATTACCATTAGGGTTAGCAATTGCTTGAATTCTAAATTTAGTAACTGAAGGGATTCCAGTTGGTAAGTATCCGAAAACATCTGTCCAACCAGAGAAATTTCCTGATTCAGTTGTTACGTTTACCCATGCAGATCCATCCCAAACATCAAGAGATATTGTATGGTTAATATTATTTGTTGTATTGTTTGAAGCAAACCAAAAACCAGCCATAGCATTACTTAATTGACTGATGTCAATATCACCAGTAATCATTGCATTTGCTGTAATGTCAGATGATGCATCAATCCACATGTAATTTGAACTACCAGTTGTATGGTCACCAATATTTGGTAAATATGAATGACTATTATTGGTGATGTCATTCGTAACATCCCAGTAATCTGGGCCTACTTGAGGTTCCCAACATGAAGGTAAGTCCGTATAAGGTGAAGTAAGAGCTAAACCATCAAAATTTTGATAGTAAGGAGCAATAACTGCATTACAAGGAGTTGTAAAACTGTAAGGCCCAACCCAAGAACTAGTATCTCCAGGACCGCAAATTGCTCTAACATAATATTCATACACGGTGTTTGATGACAAACCTGTTACAGAATAAGGATTAGAGCTAGTTATGTTTGTAACACCAGTTCCCATACCCATTCCTTGTCCAGTAACTTCTACTTGCCAGTTTATTTCATTAGCTCCAGCAGTCCAATCTAAAGTTGCAGTAGTTGAACTTGTAGCAGTAGCATTTAAAGAACTTACAGGCAAACAACTTGGAGGAGTTGAACATGTGCTGGTGAAATTAAACGTACTTCCAGTAACTACTACATCAGATGTAACATAAAATGAAATTTCTCCTGTAGTTGACGTATAAGATCCAACAATACTTCCATCGCCTGTAGCAATTGTATTACCAGAACCATCTGCAGCATCATTGATGAACCAATAATCATAACCAGATTCAGTTGATCCAGCTGTGAAATCCAAAGTGATCCAATTACCTGGTGTTGATGCTGTAAAGCTTTGAATACTGCTAGAAAGTGTACTGTTGTTAACATAAGTATATGACCCTGAAGAATTACATCCACCTGAAGTCATAAATGTTTGAGCTAAAGAATAAACACTTGTATCTCCAGGACCACAAATAGCTCTTATTACAACGTCATATTCTGTGTAAGAAGATAAGCCACTTAGAGTATAATTGGAATTTGATGATGTAATAACTGTCGTACCTGTTCCAACTGATAGTGGACTTGGACCATATTCTATTTCCCACAGAGTTTCTGTTCCTCCAGCGATCCAATTTAAAATAGCACCTGATGATGTGAAGTTATTAGCCGTTAAT
>CAJWSQ010000002.1 GCA_913045895.1 uncultured Flavobacteriales bacterium
ATATTCATATGACTATATCGAAAAAAGCCATTTTATTTTTATTCTCTACACTAATCACTTGCAGTCAGTTAGTAGCTCAAGTAGCAGGAGGTAAAGAACAAAAACTCTTCGACATGTACGTTATGGGCGAGTATGAAAAATGCGCTGACAGAGCTATGAAAATGACTGAGAATGATAAAACAAAATATGATTCAGAACCATACTTGTATGTTGCTCTCAGCATGTTGAAAATTAATGACGATCCCGAATTAGCTGAATACTATCCAGATGCATTAAGAGATGCGTTAAAATATGCTGCTAAATTCACTAAGCGCGATGATCGCTTAAGAGACAAAGAGGAAGAATATATCTTAGACCAGAACATGGATCACATCAACATGTTTAAGGAAATTGCACTACGTGAAGGGAAAGGATATTTTGTGCAGGAAGATTATCGCAAAGCTGTGTATTACTATAAGTTAGGTCAAAAAATTGATCCAAGAGACCCTGTAATGCAAATGATTAAAGGTGTAGGTGACCTATATTCAAGAAATACACGTACCGGACAAGAGGAGATTGATGAAGCCATAGCTAAGTTTAAAGAACAAGCTCAAAACGGAACATTTGAAAAAAATGAAAGTACAGTAATGGCTTTCGAAGATGCTTTCATTTACTACGGAGAATACCTAAAAGAAAAGGGAGACCGTACTGAGGCTCAAATGGTAGCCAAGCTAGCTCGTGAATTAGACCCAAAGAATGCGAAATTTGAACGTCTACAAGAAAATGTAGGTGGATAATTTTCGTCCATATATTCTTAAATGATTTATAAAAGCCCTCTCAGTTTACTGGAGGGCTTTATTTTTGCACACATGCGAATAGATGTGGTTTCCATATTACCTCAGTTAATGCAAAGTTGGTTTGCTGATTCGATCATGAAGAGAGCTATAGATAAAAGCTTGGTTGAAATCCATTTTCATGACCCCAGAGACTATACCAAGGATAAGCACAAAAAAGTTGATGATTATCAATTTGGTGGTGGTGCTGGTATGGTTATGATGGTTGAGCCTCTTGCTCTACTTTTAGATGAATTAAAAGCGAAGAGGAAATATGATGCTATCATCTACATGACACCAGACGGCATACCTTTTAAGCAACAAATAGCTAATCGGTTCAGTCAATTTGAGAACATTGCAATAGTTTGTGGTCATTACAAGGGTATCGATCAGCGCATCAGAGACCATTACATCACCCATGAGATATCAATTGGTGATTATGTACTATCTGGAGGAGAACTTGCCGCAGCAGTCGTTTCGGATGCCATCATCCGATTAATTCCAGGTGTATTAAATGATGGAACCTCTGCATTGACCGATTCTTTTCAAGATGGACTATTAGCTCCTCCTGTTTACACTAGACCTGCAGAGTATAATGGATGGAAAGTTCCCGAGATACTTACAAGTGGAAATTTAAAAGGCATTGATGATTGGCGTCATCAACAAGCTGTAGAACGAACAAAACAACGCAGACCCGATATATTAGGGGATGAATAAAAAAAACAATAAATAATTTCGCAAAGGTTGTGCAATATTGATTTTGTTTCCCTAATATTGCAGGCTCAAAATTCAAAGGCATTCAAGATGGATCAGAGACTTATAGAATTAACAAAAGAAGTTAGTCATACTAACGAATTGCCTGATTTTAAATCCGGTGACACCGTTACCGTACACTATAAAATTAAGGAAGGTGGAAAAGAGCGTATTCAGAATTTCCAAGGCGTTGTTATTCAACGTAAGGGAGCTGGACACACTGAAACATTCACTGTACGTAAAATTTCTAGTGGTGTTGGTGTAGAGCGTATTTTCCCAGTTTCATCTCCTTTTATCGACAAAATCGATATCAATAAGGTTGGTGTAGTACGCAGATCTCGCATTTTCTACTTACGTGGATTACGCGGTAAAGCTGCTCGTATCAAAGAGAAAAGATTCTAGTCGTTTAGACAACTTCATAATGAATTGAAGCTTCGCACCAAGTGCGGAGCTTTTTTTATGAACTCTTTTAAAGCACTCCCTTGGTCTAATCACTAACTTTTAGTCATAAAAAAAGCCCTTGAAAATAAATTCAAGGACTCATATTATCCAATCTGACTATTACGAATTACTTCGAAATTTTCAACTTATTGATTTTTTTAATTGGTCCAGTACAAAAAGATTGATGACATGTTACACAAGCATCAACTGTTTCATTGTATGTCTCAATATCTGGATTATTGATGGTTTTCTCTAAATGGGCAAGAAAGGCTGATGCCATACCATCAAAAGTATTTTTCTTCTCTCCCATTGGTTTGGTAGATTGAGCCGTTTTAATGGCTTCAAAATCCCATTTTAATGAATCTGGAATTGGCTGTCCAGCTTCTATGTACGATTTAGCAGCTTTTAGCTGATCATGCATTTGAAGCATTAATCCAGTTAACTCACTTGTTTTACGTACGCGAGCCACACTTGCTCCAGGATTAGACTCTGTAGCAGTTTCAGCCTTTGTTTGAACTTGTTCTTCAGTATTTGAAGAACAAGCCCAAACCAAAAAGCCAATACTTAATATTGAGAGTGTCTTTTTCATCTTACTTTACAAGAACACCGCTAGCTTCAAATGCTAACTTTACTTTAGGTTCTGTAATTTGTGCAATGCTATCTGCGTCAGCACCTGCATCTTCAGCATAATGCTTAAGCTCGTCAACTGAAATGGTATCTCTAAATACCTTACCAGAAACTACCGTTTCGTGACCATCTGCATTAAGAGGAACAAAAAATTCATAGTCTTTAAATCTAACCATCATTTCCTGATCAGATTCACCCATGTCTAATGTCATCCAACACCCTTTTGCTTTACAACACTCATTGATATTTGTTGAAAGTGTTGTATAAAGCGTGTCGCCATCAAATGACTCTAATTGAGCTAATAATTCAGCTGGTCCAACAGCTTTAGAAGCATCAAATTCAGCTCCTGCAACATAAGGATAAGTTACTTCCTCAGTTTCGGTTTCGTGCTCGGTATGAGCTTCCTGCTCTGTTGCTTCTTCTTGAGATTTTTCTTCGTGATTTGCGTCTCCACAAGAAGCCACAAAAAAGGCCAAAGCCAATGGTAAAATAAGTTTTCTCATATCTGATATATTACGCGTTCAAATCTACCCAATTAATTCCTTTCTGCAACATACTCAAGGTTTTGCCTTCGGCCGATTCATCATCAACTTGTACATTATATTGCCAAGAAGCTAATTCAGGTAAACTCATTAAAATACTTTCAATTCTCCCTGAAGTATCTAATCCAAACTTGGTTCCTTTATCGTAAACCAAATTGAATTCTACATATCTACCTCGTCTTATCAATTGCCAGTTTTTTTCTTCCTCATTGTAAGTCTCATCTTTATGAGCTGCCATAAATCGAGTATAAATTGGAGCGAAAGCACTGCCAACGTCTTTTACAAAATCAAAGATTTGTTGCTTGGTAAGCTTCTCCGATTCTTTTAAACGATCAAAGAAAATACCACCAATTCCTCGAGTTTCATCACGATGAGGAATAAAGAAGTAGTCATCTGCCCACTTTTTGAATTTTGGATAAAAGTCCGCATCGTATTTATCGCATACAGTTTTCAACTGCTGATGAAAATACTGAGCATCTTCTTTTACAACATAATGTGGTGTTAAATCAATTCCTCCACCAAACCAATAGGTTCCATCTTCTAACTCGAAATACCTTGTATTCATATGAATAATAGGAACTTTCGGACTAATCGGATGAATGACAATACTTACACCAGTTGCCAAAAACTGATTGGATTGAACTCCTAAGGCATTCTGAATTTTTTCTGGGAGTGTTCCTTCAACTGCTGAGAAGTTAACACCTCCTTTTTCAAGTACATTACCATGTTGAATTATGCGGGTTCTACCTCCGCCTCCACCTGGTCTTTCCCAGAAATCTTCTTGAAATTTCGCTTTTCCGTCTTCTTGTTCCAAAGCCATGCAAATAGAATCTTGCAATGACTTAAACCAATCAATTATCTCTTCTTTCTGAACTGACATTTATTTCACTAACTCTAGTTCGTAGTCTTTAATGTGATAGATAAACATCCCTTGATTTTCGTAACCGGATTCGGCTCCAACTTGAATAAAATCAAAGTTTGTTGTTACACCTTGCCACTTTAATTCTGGCAAATGTTTATCAACATAAGGCCCATAAGCCATTAAGGCTTTGCCAAAATAATAACTAACATCAAAGCCAAGCATCGAAAACTCGGTTGGCTCGGCTTGGTACCTATTTCTGTATGATCTGATGAAATCTCGCATTGATTCATCTTGATAATTGACGTAACGAATAGTTGCTACGTGTATATCTAGATTCATCCAATAAGAGGTTTCTAAGTTGTCGTAAGTTGACCATTTTTCAGGACCAAAAATGCTAAATGTTATACCTCTTCTTGAAAGATAAACGTCATTTAAAACCGTTAACAACTCACTAACGTATGCTTGATTTTCGCTGATCATCACAATGTTGTAATGTGTTGAATCTTTTAGCGTTTTTAAAATACGTTGCTTAGAAACAGTGTACATCGGAAACTCATTTATAGTATCCGTTCTACCCATTTCAATCAATGTCTGATTAGCATGTTTCTTAAACAGCTTAGCATTATCTTGCTCAGCAAATCGAGCAGTATTCAGGAACACCAAATTTGAATCTGCAAACTTGTTTACAACATATTTGGCCAAATGGATAATCTGAGCTGGTTCGCCCGGATACACCTTAATGGTTTTAGATTTATCCAATAATACTCGAGAAGATATTTTTACTGGAGACACTACAGGAATATCAAATTGCTGTGCAAATTGACTCACATACTCGTAATTGGTTCTGTAAAGAGGGCCAACAAACAAATCAAATGTATGCATGGAATCTTGAGCCATTAGAGCTTTAATCGTATCCATGTTATTTTGAGTGTCGAAGAAATAAACTTCAGCCCAAAAGTTGGTATCGTTCTTTAATGAATCTAACCCCAACTTGGTTCCCCAGTAATAATCTAATGCAATTTTAGATTTAGGGTTTACATAGCCATCTTCGTGTTTAACGGTATCATCAACAGTTGAGTAAAACGGTAGAAATACCCCAATTTTGAAAGCTTCTTTTTGAATCCAATTTTCTTCCCGGATAGAATCTTCTAACAACTCTACTTGACGGTTTACAACAAAATATTTTGGATTTTGCTTAGGAACACGAATCGCAGCTCCTACTTTTAATCCTTCAGGCAATCCGTTGTTTACCAATTGTAATGAATCTATACTAACGTTGTATAGTTTTGAAAGCGAATAAAGGGTTTCTTTTGGCTTTACAATGTGAAACTGCAAACTGTCTTCACGAGCAAATTTGATACTTTTCTCATCTGCTTCTTTACTTTGAGTGTATGGAATTTTAAGCACCATACCGATATCTAGTCCATCTTTAACCTCAGGATTAAGCTCTTCGATTTCTTTAATATCGATAGCGTATTTTTTAGATAACGAGTAAAGCGTTTGTTGTTTCTCAACTGTATGGTAAATCGTATCGCGCTTGATAGAAATCTCACTTTTCTTGATCTCTTTCTTATCTATCTCATCTAACGGTATACGCAAAGTTTGACCAATCTTTAACCCACTTATATCCACGTTTGGGTTAGCTTGAACAATGGCATCAACGGTTACAGCGTATTTTATAGAAATAGCATAGAGGGTTTGCCCCTGCTCAACTAAGTGCACGTAATACTTACCAGACTTATCTTTTACAACTTCAGGTAATTCCTGTGCATATGAATGCAGAGAAGCTGAAATTAAAAAGATGCTTAAAAAAAACAGTTTAAATATTCTCATTATTCCCACTCAATGGTTGCTGGTGGCTTAGAGCTTATGTCGTAAACTACGCGGTTTATTCCTTTTACTTTGTTAATGATTTCGTTTGAGATCTTTGCTAAAAAGTCGTAAGGCAAATGACACCAATCTGCTGTCATTCCATCGGTAGAAGCTACAGCTCTTAACGCAACAGCTTTCTCATATGTTCTTTCATCACCCATCACACCAACAGATTGAACAGGTAATAAAATCACACCAGCTTGCCAAACATCGTCATACAAACCATGATTTTTCAATCCATTAATAAAGATTGAATCGGCTTCTTGCAACAACTGAACTTTTTCAGCAGTGATATCTCCTAAGATTCGAATGGCAAGACCTGGACCAGGGAATGGATGACGGCCTAGAAGCTCTTCTGGTAAACCCATTTCGCGACCAACTCTTCTAACCTCATCTTTAAAAAGTGATTTTAAAGGTTCAACCACTTTCAATTTCATGAAATCAGGTAAACCACCAACATTGTGGTGAGATTTAATAGTTGCTGAAGGCCCTTTAACACTCACGCTTTCTATAACGTCAGGATAAATAGTTCCTTGTGCTAACCATTTAACATCTTCTAATTGACCTGCTTCTTCATCAAACACCTCGATGAATACACGACCAATAATTTTTCTTTTTGTTTCAGGATCTGATACTCCTGCTAATTCAGAATAAAACTCATTCTTTGAATCAACACCTTTTACGTTTAAGCCTAACCCTTCGTATTGTTTCAATACTTGTTCAAACTCATCTTTTCGTAAAAGTCCGTTATCAACGAAAATACAATGCAAGTTATCTCCAATAGCTTCATTCAAAAGCATAGCAGCAACAGAGCTATCAACTCCACCGCTCAAGCCTAGAACAACTCTATCGTTTCCTATTTGAGCTCTTAATTCTTCAATTGTTGTTTCAACAAAAGAAGCTGGAGTCCAATCTTGAGCACAGCCACAAATATCAACCAAGAAGTTTTGTAGCAACTGTTTACCATCTACAGAGTGATACACTTCCGGATGAAATTGAATTCCATATGTATTCTCACCTTTTACATGATATCCAGCTACTTTAACATCATTTGTACTACAAACAATTTCAAAATTATCTGGAATATTTTTGATGGTATCACCATGCGACATCCACACTTGTGATTCACGAGGAATAGATTTCATCAATGGATTGTCAGTAATCAAACTCAAATTAGCACGACCATATTCTCTAATCGTACTGCGTACAACTTCTCCTCCATTTGATTGAGCTAGGAATTGAGCACCATAGCAAACACCTAACAAAGGAAGTTTACCTCTAAATGGAGTTAAATCTGGAACAGGAGCTTGTTTATCATATACTGAAAACGGGCTACCAGATAAGATAACACCTTTAAAAGATTCATCTATTTCAGGGTAATCGTTGAAAGGATGGATTTCGCAGTAAACATTTAATTCGCGGACTCTTCTTGCTATAAGCTGAGTGTATTGCGAACCGAAGTCGAGAATGAGTACTTTTTCTTGCATGTGCAAATGTAGAATTTCGGGCTAATTCAATGCCTTCAAAAATGAATTTGAGTAAACTCATTTATCCACATGATATCAATAAACAAACCAATTTAATAAATCGAAAAATAAAATTTAGATCGATTTTATATAGCAATACGAACTCCCTCCTGTATAAACTAGTTGTATTCAGCTATTTACACTAGCTTATTTTGCTATTTTTGATAGAACTTACTATTTTCGTGCAACTTAATATCCGAACTAAACTTATTAGCTATGAGAATTAAATACAGAATTGGACTACTTGCTTTAGCTCTTTCTTTCACTTTTATGTCGTGTGAAGAGATAGAAGAATTGACACAAATTGAAATTGATACTGAAGTTTCAGAAACGGTAAACATCGTTATTCCTGATGACAGCTTAACTAATTTTGAAGGAACTTCAACAATTAAGCTTGAAAACAGCGAAGAAATGAATCAGTACTTACTAGATCTGAAAGATCTGAATGTCACTAAAATTTCATACAAGATCACAAACTATATGGGTCCAGATGAAGGTACACTTTCTGGAAATCTATTCTTTGAAGAGATGGGGTTTGAATTAGATATACCAGAAACTCAATTGAAAGAAACATCAGATAATGAAATCCTAAATACTATTGATGCAACTGACGAGCAACTTGATCAGATTGCATCTTACTTGATTGCTAGCAAACAAGCTACTCTCACAGCTAGAGGAGAAGTAAGTGAAGCTCCTATGGAGTTTGATTTTACAATTATCGCTGCTCTTTCAGCTACTGCTGAATTAGAGAAAGATTAACTGAAATAACATATTACATAAAAAAATCCGATGTGGTTTCACATCGGATTTTTTTTTGACTTTCTCATAGGCTATTTAGAGAAGGAGTCTTAATCAATCTACCTCAATATGGCCCCAATTTTCACCCTTTCTGATCCTATTGAGTTGGGTGTGAGTAATACCAAACTCTTTAGCGATTTTGTACAAAGGGTTATTGCTTCTTTTAAGCTTCTTCTTCAACCGAATAACTTGCGTTTCGGTTAATTTAGAATTGGTAACCTTACCTTTTATTTTATCTAACGCAGCTTGAACTCTTGGGTTCTTTCGGTTATGGTCAGTGAGTTCTTTTCTGTTGACCCAAATTAAGTTTGTTGCGCAGTTGTCGAGCAAGTTAAAATTTTGATGGATAACAAACCTATGTTTAGGTGATTTTTTTTCGCAAAAAGCTTCAGCTACAATTCTATGGACAGCCTTTAGCGATCGGTTTCGTGAGACACTGTCATTCGTTTTGAATCCTGCATATCTGTATCCATTGCCAATGTATTGTTTCATAATCTCCCATTCTTCTATGTGGGGATTAAACCAACGGAGGCGACCTTGATTTGAGACCTCATATACTTCAGTCTCCAATATGCCATCAAACGAAACCCTTCTCCACAATTCGTGGGTAAAGTTGAGATCTTCCATTTGGGGTAATTCAGGTTTTTAAACAAGTACCGCTAAGGAACGGCTCTGCAATATAGCAATTTAGGTGATTATGAACAAGTTATAAAACGCAAAAAGCCCGAGCGACAAGAATCACTCGGGCTTTTCTATATGTTGTAAATCAACTCTTAGTTTGCAGCTAAATAATCTGCTACGCCATCGTGAGTCGCTTGCATTCCAGATTTACCTTTTTCCCAGTTTGCTGGACATACTTCTCCGTTTTCTTCGAAGAATTGTAAAGCGTCTACTACACGTAAAGCTTCAGCAACGTTACGTCCTAATGGAAGATCGTTTACCAATTGGTGACGAACTACACCTTCAGTATCGATTAAGAATAAACCACGGTAAGCAACTAATTCGCCATTAGCAGCTAACTGATCGTTTTCATCATAGAAGAAATCACCAGCTAATACATCGTAATTGTAAGAGATAGTTTTGTTAGTATCAGCTACGATAGGGTAAGTAATACCTTGGATACCACCTTTATCTTTTGGTAACTGTAACCATCCCCAGTGAGATTGCTCAGTATCTGTAGATACAGCAACAACTTCAACGTTACGAGATTTAAATTCTTCTAATTGCTCTTGGAAAGCGTGTAATTCAGTTGGACAAACGAAAGTGAAATCTTTTGGGTAAAAGAATAACACTACGTATTTTCCTTTGTATTGTTCTAAAGAGAAATCTTCAACGATTTCCTCACCGTTTACAACGGCAGCAGCAGTAAATGCTGGAGCTTTTTTTCCTACTAAAACAGCCATTTTATCTTTTTTTAATGGTTTTCAAATAATGTTATGCAAATGTAACGTTGAAAGCATATAAATGACCCCAAAATGGGGTTAATCATTTTTTATATGTCTATTAAGTGGAATTATTTACTCAGCCTTTTTGGCTATTAAAATTATTCTTGGACTTAGACTTGAGTCGTATTCCGATAGCTCGTAATCACCAAAACAATGCATCACCTCAAGTCCACTCGACTCAATTAACAACTTCAATTGATTTTCTGACAACGCCTGAACCCTCTCCTGAAAATCAAATGATTTATCTCCATCAAAAACTTGAATGTTTTTGAATATGAATCCAGACAGAATCTCTTTGGTGATTTTAAATATTAAACCGTCTATCTCTTTTACTTCTGATGGATTCAAGCGATCAATGGTTTGATGAATATTCAAAAAATCGAGAACAAAAACTCCACCAGGTTTCAATTCTTTTGAAACAGCATGAAGTACTTTTTGATTATCAGAATCATCTTTAAAATAGCCAAAACTGGTGAACACATTAAAAACAGCATCAAATGCATTCTCAGTAATTACCTCTCGCATATCATGCTTAATAAATCGAAGAGATTCATTCGCATTTAAAGAAGCTTGTTGCACATTGTATGATGATAAATCAGCACCTGTTACTTGATAACCCAACTTGTTAAGGTAAACCGAATGCCTTCCTTTACCACAAGCTAAATCAAGGATATGAGATCCAAGATCTAAGTTTAAAAATTGAAGTAAGTTATCTAAAAAATGTTGGGCCTCATTGAAATCTCTATTCTTGTATAGAACATGATAATAAGGCGACTCGAACCAAGACTCAAACCATTCCACAGCGCAAATATAAGTACCTACACAGATTGATTTGGTGATATTAATCCAGTACCAAACTCGTTTAGATTAATTCCATCAAAATTTCCGCTACTCATCAAGAGTAAAACTTTATCGTCCCAATCAATTCCTTTGAGGTAATTCTGCAATTGCTCACTGTTTGTTCTCACCATTAAGTCTTCTCTACCAAATGCCTCTTTAACCTGCCCAACAGATATGGGGTCTAGCTTTTTATGAGCGATTGTTTCTGGATTGAAATAGACAATGGCCTTATCGGCAGCATTCATAGAACCTTGATAAGTTGCTAGGAACTCGGCATTTAAACTACTGAAAGTATGAAGTTCCATTACAGCGTACAATTCCTTGTCTGGAAACTGCGTTTTAACAGCTGAAGTTGTGGCCTTCAACTTTGAAGGTGAATGAGCAAAGTCTTTATAAACAACAGATTTGTCATTCTTAGCGATCAACTCTAGCCTTCTAGCTGCACCACCAAAAGATTGAATAGCCTCATAAAACTGTTCATCTGAAATGTTAAGTTGATTCAACACCAAACGAGCACCGTTTAGGTTTTGCAAATTGTGTTGACCAAATACATGAAGTGGAACTTCACCCGTATCTGTGGTTAAAAATGAAACTCCATCTACAATTTTATGAGCGGGTGTTCTGTAGGCGATTTTCTTCAATTGGTGTTTGTTGTTTTCAACCAATTTCTTCACTTCTGAGTCAACCTCACAATAAACAAGTACTCCATCAGCTCGCATAGAGTTGATGAATTGCTCGAATTGATCAACATATTCCTCAAATGTTGGAAATACATTAATATGATCCCATGCAATTCCAGAAATAAGGGCTACATGTGGCTTGTACCACAAAAACTTTGGACTTGGATCGATAGGCGATGAAAGATATTCATCACCTTCTAAAATCATTATTGGGGCTTTATCAGTGATTCGGACCATGGTATCGAAATTCTCTAACTGAGCTCCAACCATGTAATCAAAATCGCGATTAAAGTATTTCAATACATGCATCACCATAGATGTGATGGTAGTTTTACCATGACTTCCTGCAATTACAACTCGAATCTTTTCTTCGCTTTGATTGAATAAATATTCTGGATAAGAATAAATAGACAATCCCAATTCTTGAGCTTTTAACAACTCAGGATTGTCTTTTCTAGCATGCATCCCCAAAATAACAGCATCAATATCGCTGTTTATTTTGTTGGGAAACCACCCCATTTGCTCGGGCAATATTCCAGCTTTACTTAAACGAGTTCTCGATGGCTCAAAAATTTGGTCATCTGATCCAGTTACCTGATACCCTTTTTCATGAAGAGCTAGAGCTAAGTTGTGCATTGCACTTCCGCCAATAGCAATAAAATGTACTCGCATAATCGATAAAGCTTTCAACAAAAAAAGCACTTCTTAAAGGCTGAAATACCTCTAATTGGTTAAAGTTCTAAACAAAGCATTGCCAAAAACCCGATTAAAAAGGAACTGTCTTACTTTTGCCGCCAAATTCAACATTGAATATGGAACTGATAACAAAGAAAATCTGCATGGGTAAAGACCTTGGTGTACAAGGTTATTTATTTGGTGGTATCATGCTATCGTGGATCGATGAATCTGCTGGAACACTTGCTGCTGCAGTTTGTCGCTCACCTTATGTAGTAACAGTTAAAATTGAAGAAGTGATCTTCAAAAAAGCTGTTAAAGTTGGTTATCAGATTCGAATTTATGGTTCAGTTGAAGAAATAGGTAACTCTTCAATCAGACTTTACGTTGAGGCTAGAAAGTATAACGTAGAAACTCAAGAAGAAGACGTTGTGTGTTATACCCGAATTACCTTTGTAAAAATTGATAAAACAGGTAAGCCATCACCGATTTCTGAAGAGGTGAGAGCACTTTACGCCAAATAATAATCATGCAAGTTTTAGTTGATATCATACTAGCATTTTGGGATCTATTCAAAGAAATGGCTCCTTACCTGTTGCTCGGTTTTTTATTGGCTGGAATTTTACACGTTTATTTCCCTCAAGATAAGGTTACCAAATACTTAGGTAAAAACAACTTGAGATCTGTTATTAATGCTGCTTTAATTGGAGTTCCTCTCCCCTTGTGTTCATGTGGCGTTATTCCTACTGGAGTCTCATTTCATAAAAATGGAGCTTCAAAAGGCGCATCGGTTTCGTTCTTGATTTCAACGCCTCAAACAGGAGTTGATTCTATTTTGGTAACATACTCACTTATGGGGTTACCATTTGCTATAATTAGACCAATTGCTGCATTGATTACAGGAATTGTTGGAGGAGCCTTTACCAACAAGATTGATCCAGAACCAGAGCATGTTGCTCCACCTCAAAAAACAGTGGGGCAAACACCTAAGAATAAGTTCATAACGATGTTGCGCTATGCTTTCATCGACTTTTTGCAAGATATTGCTAAATGGTTATTGGTCGGACTTGGGATAGCTGCACTCATTACGGTATTGATTCCTGATAGTTTATTTGAAAACTATTTGAGCAACCCGTACTTAAATATGGGGCTGATTTTATTGGCTTCTGTTCCCATGTATGTTTGTGCTACTGGATCTATTCCTATTGCTACAGCACTTATGTTGAAAGGGATTTCTCCTGGAGCAGCTTTTGTTTTTTTAATGGCTGGCCCAGCAACCAACGCAGGTACGATAACCGTAATTGGACAGTCTTTAGGTAAAAAAGCATTGGTTGCTTACGTAGCATCTATTACAATTGGAGCTGTAGTTTTTGGAATCTTAATCAACGAATTTTTACCAGCTGAGTGGTTTACAGGAATGATCTTGAAACACGTTCACAGCCATGTTTTACCTGAGTGGTTAACAATTAGCTCTAGCTGGATACTTTTGGCATTATTAATCAATGGAACCATCATCAAGTATATACCCAAAAAACAAACCGAAACATTAAATTTTGATGGAATGAAAAAAACTTTCACCGTAGACGGAATGACTTGCAATCATTGTAAAGCAAGTGTTGAGAAAAATCTTTCAGCTTTAGAAGGAATTAACCATGTTGAAGTAGACTTGGTTCACAAAAAAGTATTTGTTGATGGCGATAATGTAGACGCCAACACTGTACAAAAAACAGTTGACGATTTAGGTTATAAATACCTTGGCCAAGAAGCTTAAAAACTTCATTAAGCATTTAATTTACAGACTTTAACTTAAGAACATGAGCGTATTAGCTATCATATTAATTTTCTTTTTTGCGCATTGGTATTTATCACTGTTCACACAAACTTTTTTCAATCACAGATACTCTGCTCACCAGATGTTTACCATGAGTAAAACGTGGGAAAAAGTATTCTTCGTATTAACATGGGTATTCCAAGGATCAAGCTATTTAAGCCCTTATACCTACGGTGCGATGCATAGAGCTCACCACATGTATGCCGATACTGAAAAAGATCCACATTCTCCTAAATTTTCATCAGGTATGTGGGACATGATGTGGAAAACCAAATTATTGTATTCAGATATGTGGCATGGTCGCATTCCATACGACAAACGTTTTACGCGCGATTTACCAGAATGGTGGGCTTTTGATAAGTTTGCTGATAGCTGGCCAATGCGCATTATGTGGGCGTTACTTTACATTGCATTCTATGTTTATGTGATCAATTTCTATGGCGATGGATCATTCTGGTTCTTGTATTTTTTATTGCCAATTCACTTCGTGATGGGACCATTTCACGGTGCAATTATCAATTGGTTTGCACACAAATTTGGTTACGTAAACTACAAGGTGAATGACACTTCAAAAAACTTGATGCCATTAGATGTATTGATGTTAGGTGAAGGTTATCACAACAATCATCATGCACATGGATCTGATCCTAACTTTGGTAAAAAGTGGTATGAAATAGACCCTGTATACATTGCTATCATAGTCTTTAACGGAATTGGGATAATCAAACTCAGACCGAAAATATAAATTAAAAAAGCCTCGCAATGCGGGGCTTTTTCATTTTAAAAAGCTTCACCAACGTTTACATAGAATCCACTGGTATTCTGCCCCACTCCATAATCAACTCGGATGTATAGTTTTTCATCGGGTTTGAAAGTAAATCGAAATCCAGCACCTACTGTTGGCCTTAAATTTTGAGCAATTACATCTGGGTTATCTCCAACTCCACCTATTGCACTAAATAATCGAAATGCAACGTGGTGCCAGTATTGCTTACTCCTAAATTCAGCCTGTAAAATTGCTTGCTGTTTATCTCTGTAATTTCCCCGTAAATAGCCGCGCATTCTAAATGGACCACCTAAAGGACTCAACCGATTAAAAGGAACATCTCCGTCTTGAAATTCAGTAAATAGATTCAGTGCTACTGAATGTTTTTTCAATACTGTTTTATACCACCGAGCATCTAATGTGTATTGATTAAACGCGTAATTACTACCCAGAAATTCAGTAAAATGCAAGGTTGAATACTTGACGTACCAACCTTTTGTAGGCAATAGTTGATCGTTTCTGGTATCTACAAAAAACGAGAGCCCAATTCCAAATGTGGTACTCCCTTGCGCCCCAGGTATGTTTGCAGAATCTAATAGCCCACCTCTTTCAACTTCTGTAATGGTTGTATTTTGATAAAAGAAGTTTCCACCTCCATATACAGAACCCGAAATTCTACGCAAAATATCTGAGTTAAATCTGGGAAAGTAAGCAGAGTAATTTTCAACTTCATCTACCTCATGATCATTACCAATACCACCAAAAACATACGGATATCGGTAAAAGGCTAATTCACCATTCAGGTACCATTTGTTGCTGTCTAAAAACACCTGAAATGGGGCATTCAACAGAATTTGATCATTGAGTGTATAAATGGCATTCGCGATAATTTGAGATGTTTTACAAAGTGAATCTTTAGGATTTGACTTGAATGTGATCATAGATGTAACACCACCTGCCAAATTGGTTTCTGGTGTATAGTAAATCGCTGGTAAAACCAATAAAGAGTAGTTCATATCTAGCTTGCGCTTTTCACGCTCGATTTTACGAAGCAACTTCGCTTTTTCTTTATCTGTTACTTGAGAAAATGCTGAGTAACTGCAAAGCAGCAAAAGGCCTAAAATCAGACAACGGAATAATTTCATGCAGTTTGATTTTGAAGCATTTCAAGAACTTTCTGATCAATTGGAAAAGTTAAATCATCAGCAGATAAAGATTTCAATTCTTCCCATCTGAATACCTCGCCTTCGGGAGATTGATATCCATATTCAATGGCTCTTTCTAATCTTGCCAGATAATAAATACTGATCACTTGTTTTGTGGCATCAAATGCAGATTGCACCATAAAATCTGTGGTATAGAAATGAGAGATAACTTCACAATTAGAATTTAGCTCTTCAAGAACTTCTCGTTTCAAGCAGTCAATTGTTCCCTCACCAAACTCTAACCCTCCACCGGGGAATTTGGTGAACTGTTTTCCTGCATAATCTTCATCAGAAAGCAGCACTTTCCCCTCTTCGATGAACAATCCATAAACACGAACTGTGAATCCTTTTATCTCTTCCATGCTCGTATCATTTCTCGTTTACCGGGAGGGCCTTTCAATTTCTCCACTTCAAATCCTATCTCAATAAGTGTTCGTCTAACAACTCCTTTTGAACTGTAGGTCACCAAAACCCCACCTGATTGCATATTCGAATATACGCGCTCAAACAATTCCTTTTCCCATAAATGTGGCTGAACACGATGTCCAAAAACATCCCAGTAAATTAGGTTATAGTCACTATTAATGGGAGCGGTATAGAAATCGCCTTGAATTTTTTTAAGCTGAAAACTAGTATTGATTTCCTCTAACACGTTCCACTCAGCTTGATGAATTTGTTTGAATAGTTCGTTTTCTGAACTAGAATAACCAGCTGTATAATTTAGCTGTCGAATCAAGTCTAACTCTACTGGATATTTCTCAATACTGTGATATTCCACAGGCTTAATTGTATGAATAGCCGTTAACCATGCGTTCAGTCCAGTTCCAAATCCCATTTCCAATACTTTAACCGATTCTGAAGAAACAGCTTTTAAACCGGCTTCAATAAACACATGCATCGACTCACGCAAAGCACCATGTTTACTGTGGTAATGCTCGTCTAATTCTGGCACGTAAATGCTTGACGAACCATCACTGGTTTCAACTACTCGGTTATTGGATTTTGACATTATGGGCAAATCTAACAGTTATCTATTTGATCTCGTTTTCCTGAAACCACAATTCGGTCATATCAACTAAATCTGGAAAAAAAGCTTTGAATTCCTGCTCAAATTCAGCTTCATGAAGTCTTAAGAAATCAGCTCCATTTTCCATTCCTGAGTTAAATGAGGCTCGCCTAGACATCCCTTGAAAAACCAAATGAATACCATCTAGATATTGGTAATTAAACAAAATATCGTTTTGAAGCATATAACTCAAAAACTGTTTAGCTCGAACAGGAAAAATAGATTCGTTTTCTTTTAAAAATTGAGAAGTTTTGGTTGTAAAATCACGAAAATTATGCTCGTGATAATCATCCCAATTTTTGGCTAAAAAGTAATCGTAATAAATATCAGAAAGTACCGGAGCATACTTTCTAAATTGAGGTCTTAGTCGAGCTTTGCTCTCTTCTACCACTTCATGTTGATCAGTGTATTCATCAATTTTTCGATGCAACTCTATTCCCTTTTGTATTTGAAGAGTTAATTCATTTAAAGCTGAACCTTTGATAAAATCTCCCATGAAATTACCCAATAGAATTTCTGGATGATTTTTAGATAAATAGATATGTGCGAGAAAATTCAAATGAAATTAACTTGATTGTCAAATATAACTGCAAAAGCCAGGAAAGGTTCGACTAAAAAGAAAAAGAAATTTACTACGTTTGCACTCCATTTTTAGCCCTGGTGGTGAAATTGGTAGACACGCCATCTTGAGGGGGTGGTGTCTTTATAGACGTGCTGGTTCGAATCCAGTTCAGGGCACAAAAAACAAAACCCAGACTTTTATAGTTTGGGTTTTTCTATTTTAAGGATACATCAACTTCAATCTGAAATCAAGCACATCTGAATGCTTACGCAGCTCAACCATTAACGGCCAACCAAAAATCATTAATAATTGAAGGATATTCCAATAACGCTCTTGAACTTTACCGTCTGGTTCTAACAAAGCTTTAACTGCTGCAATACGTTCTTGTGTTACATGAGCTTGCTTTTTCTCCGTTCTAATCAATTTCTTCAGTAAGCTATCCATCCGGTTCAACTGATCTACCTCTGCAGCTTTGGTTGATTTACCCAAATTAGAATCTACAGCTGATAACTTTTGATTGATTTCAGCAAAAAGCGATTGAATTTCTTTTTTCTTGTCTTCGAAGAAAGGTTCTGAGTCGGAATCTTCTTGAACTTTGAGTTTTAACAATTCATCAGCAGATTGGAAAATTTCTGTTGCTGATAGTTGCAATTGATTCATTTTTCGAACCTCTTTATCATTCAAAAAGGCAAATGAATTTCTCAAAAGAACTACTGGATAAAATACATTGAGTGATTCAAAAGTAGATTTCAATTGCAACCAATAAGCTACTTCTGCTCCACCACCAATGTATGCTAAATTCGGAAGGATCATTTCCTGATACACTGGCCTAAGTAGTACATTCGGGCTGAATCTTTCTGGGTAATTTGTGTACTCTTCTCTGATTTCTGAATCGGTGAAATGGATATCAGTACCTACAACTTGAAATCCAGTTTCGGTCTTTACAATTCGATTTCTGAGTTCATCAGTCAAGTAAAACAAATTCAATTCTCGACCGCCAACCTGCTCTTTATAACCCAATTCTTTCCAAGTTTCTAGAGTAGATTGAACCGAATTTTCAGAAACCTGTTCGAACAATTCTTTCTCAATTGCAGGAATGAAAACACGTTTGAGTTCACGGTCATCTCCATCCACACAAATCAACCCATCGTGTGGAAATAAAGCATGAACCAATTTACGGGTTGCGTCTGCTAGATTTTTTCCTTGTTGATACGCTTGAACAAAAGGTTCCCAAGCCTGACAGGCATGTAAACTATCGCCCAAATGATCTTGAACTTCTTGGATCACCTGATCCATTCCATCCAAGTTTAATCGACCGACAGCACTGTTACTTTCTTTGTTCCATCGGATGGTTTTTCCTTCTAAATGAAAATGATTGATTTCATCAAAATCATGATCTTCGGTCGCCATCCAGTAAACTGGAACAAATCGTTTTTCAGGATATAATTCGCGTAAATCTCGTGCTAAATTTATCGCTGAGAAAATCTTGTAAATGAAATACAATGGGCCCGTAAACAAACACAATTGGTGACCAGTAACTACTGTGAAGCAATTGTCCTGCCCCAATTCATCTAAAGCCTCATTGACATTTTTAGATTCACTTCCAGCGTACTGCTCTCGCAGTTGTTTCACCAAAAGAGATCTATCAACTGGAAATTTATTTCTGTTATCAATAGCTTCCTTCAGGCCTTTTGCCGATGGACCGTACTGAAATAAAGATTGAATTTTAGGATCGTTGTTGATGTAGGCTCTCGTAATTGGATGCAACATCCCGATGTCCTCATAGTCAACAAAATCTACGTTCATGCCTCACCTCCAGAAACAACATTACCATACAAATCAAAGTGCTCTGCACGATCAATTTTCACAGTAGAAAAATCTCCGATTCGAACGTAATTATCAGCTTTATGAACTAATACTTCGTTATCTACATCTGGTGAGTCATATTCTGTACGACCAATGAAGTAATCGCCTTCAACTTTATCGAACAACACTTTAAATTCTTTTCCAACGTGGCGTTGATTACGCTCGAATGAAATTTCGGCTTGCATTTCCATAATGGCTGTTGCGCGCTCTTGTTTCACATGCTCAGGCACGTTATCTTCCATGTTGTAAGCAAATGTGTTCTCTTCATGAGAGTATGGGAACACACCTAAACGATCGAACTTAGTTTCAGAAACCCAATCATACAATTCTTGGAAATCTCGATCAGTTTCACCAGGAAAACCTGTGATCAATGTTGTTCTTAAAGCGATATCAGGATGGTTGGTACGAATATGATCTACCAATCCTTGAGTCTTTTTGCGCGTGATTAACCTACGCATAGATTTAAGCATGTTATCACTGATATGCTGCAACGGCATATCTAAGTAATTACACACGTTTGGATGATCTTTAATAACATCTAAAACATCCATTGGGAAACCAGCTGGATATGCATAATGCAAGCGAACCCAGTCGATTCCGTTGACATCTGCTAATTTTTCAATCAGCTCAGCCAAGTTTCTTTTCTTATATAAATCAAGACCGTAATAGGTTAGGTCTTGAGCGATAAGCATTAATTCTTTGGTACCATTTGCAGATAGCTTTTCAGCTTGGGCAACCAATTCTTCCATAGGAGTTGAGCGGTGTTTACCTCTCATTAATGGAATAGCACAAAATGCACATGGACGATCACAACCTTCAGCAATTTTCAAATAGGCATAGTGAGCTGGAGTGGTTAACAAACGTTCTCCAACAAGCTCATGCTTATAATCTGCTTTCAGCGTTTTAAGTAAACGAGGAAGCTCACGAGTACCGAAGTAAGCATCAACTTCTGGAATTTCTTTTTCTAAATCAGGTCTGTAGCGCTCACTCAAACATCCGGTAACGTATACTTTTGATACAGCACCTTCTTTTTTTGCATCAACCCAATTTAATATGGTATCAATTGATTCTTGTTTGGCATTCTCAATAAAGCCACACGTGTTAATTACAACAACTTCAGAATCCAATTCCTCTGATTCGTGTTCAACCTCAAAGTTATTTGCTTTGAGCTGTCCCATTAAAACTTCAGAATCATAGATGTTTTTAGAACATCCTAAAGTCACTACGTTAACTTTATTTTTTCGCAGCGTTTTTGTCTTCATGTAAGTCCCCTCTACTTGCCTACTCTAATTACTTTTCTCCAAACAACGAATCCACAAATTCTGTTCTGTTGAACAGTTGTAAATCTTGCATTCCTTCACCTACACCAATATATTTAACCGGAATTTTGAATTCATCAGAAATTCCGATAACAACTCCACCTTTTGCAGTACCGTCTAATTTGGTCAGTGCCATTGCGGTAACATCTGTAGCTTTGGTAAATTGGCGAGCTTGTTCAACGGCATTTTGTCCGGTTGAGGCATCCAATACCAAAAGCACTTCGTGAGGAGCATCTGGAAGAACTTTCTTCATCACATTTTTGATTTTAGAAAGCTCATTCATCAATCCTACTTTGTTGTGTAAGCGACCAGCTGTATCAATAATCACCACATCGGCATTTTGCCTAACTGCTGATTGCAACGTATCAAACGAAACAGATGCTGGATCTGATCCCATTTGTTGGGTAACAATAGGAACATCAACGCGTTCTGCCCATATTTTCAACTGATCGATAGCTGCTGCACGAAATGTATCTGCAGCACCTAAAACAACAGATTTACCTTGCTGTTTGAGTTGGTAAGCTAGCTTGCCAATAGTAGTAGTTTTACCTACACCATTAACGCCAACTACCATTATTACATAAGGTTTAACATTTGCTGGTACAATTTCTCGAACCTCATTGGCGGTGTTGTTTTCATCTAACAACGAGCCAATTTCTTCACGTAAAATAGAATTGAGTTCTTTTGTACCAAGATATTTGTCGCGTGAAACACGCTCTTCGATCCTTTCGATGATTTTCAATGTGGTGTCGACACCTACATCAGAAGTCACTAATATCTCTTCCAGATCATCAAGTACCTCATCATCAACCTTTGATTTTCCGGCAACACTTCTGGTTAGTTTACTGAAAAAACCTTCTCGGGTTTTAGACAGACCTTTATCTAGTGATTCCTTTTTTTCTTTTGAGAAGAAACTAAATAGCCCCATATGTAAGACAAAAATAGATGAAACAACTGCTGAAAATCAGCGGATCAAATGTAAACAAAAAAGGCTCCTCACCTTAACAGGGAGAAGCCTATAATACTTTATAGTAGAATTCTTATTTATTTAAGAAGTCTTTTACTTTGTCTGTAGGAAGAATACGCTCTTCAAACATGTAAGCACCAGTTTTAGGTGAGCGAACTGCTTTAATCACCTTGGTCAAATCTTTGGCACCACCTTTACCTAATGTTGCTACGGTCTTCTTTGCCATGACTTATTACTTAATTTCTTTATGAACTGTATAACGCTTCAAGATAGGGTTATACTTTTTAATTTCTAAACGCTCTGGTGTATTCTTTCTATTCTTAGTAGTAATGTAACGAGATGTACCTGGCATACCTGATTCTTTATGCTCAGTACATTCTAGAATTACTTGAATACGATTACCTTTTTTCTTCGCCATGATACTTCGGTTTTAATAGGTTAATTATTTCAAGTAACCTTTTTCTTTCGCCTCTTTCAAGCAAGCGCTAATACCTTTTTTGTTAATAGCACGCAAACCTGCAGCTGATACTTTTAAAGTAATCCAGTTATCATCTTCTGGCACGTAGAATTTCTTCTTGTGCAAGTTTGGCTTGAATACGCGCTTAGTTTTTCTGTTGGAGTGAGAAACATTGTTCCCAACCATTACGCGCTTTCCGGTTATTTCGCAAATCTGTGACATTGTATTCTTTATGCTTCTTTCGAAAACAGGGGTGCAAATATAGCTTTTTAATTCTTTAAAAATCAAGCCCCTTTCAAAATTTCTTTTCTCAATTTATTTAAACCCGTAATTGCACTCACTCTAATGTTGCGTTCACGGTTGTCGCCAAAGTTATACTTTTTAGCTACAGTCCTGTCTTTTAAGGCCACTGCAATCCAAACTGTACCTACTGGTTTTTCCTCTGAACCGCCATCAGGACCAGCTATACCACTGGTTGCAATTGCATAGGTTGTATTCATTTTTTTTCGAATTCCTTCTGCCATTTGGATCACAACCTGCTCGCTAACTGCTCCAAAGTTTCTTAAATTCTCTTCAGAAACGCCAAGTTCTTTCATCTTTACCTCATTAGCATATGAGACAACGGAGCCTTTATAATAAGCACTGCTTCCTGGGATACTCGTTATTAAATGAGCCAAATATCCTCCAGTGCAACTTTCTGCAGTTGAAAGAGTCTCTCCCCTTTTTTTCAAGAGGTCACCAACTACAGATTCTAGAGTATCTGTTTCATAACCAAAGATCAATTTGCCTAAAAGCTGCTCGAGTTCAGCTACTTTCTTATCTACATTCTTTTGGATAAGGTCGTGATCATTTCCAGTAGCAGACAATCGCAAACGAACCATTCCTGGTGAAGGTAAGTAGGCTAACTTGATCTCTAATTCATCTAATGAGTGCTCCCACTTATCTATCATTCCCATTAAAGTGCTTTCTCCAACTCCTTGGGTCAACACGGTTCTATGATACACATGTGGTGTTTTAAAGTGAGCTTTCCACTTCTCAATAAGTGTATTCGTTACCAATCCTTTCATTTCAAAAGGAACTCCTGGCATTGATACCAACACTTTTCTATCATCAACGGGAAACCACATTCCAGGAGCTGTTCCATTTTTATTTGGAACTACTTCACAGCCTTCAGGAACTAAGGCTTGATAGCGATTTACATCTGGCATGGCTTTGCCACGAGATTCAAAAACATATTTCACCTGCTCAAGCACATCGTTATTCATAACCAGCGGCATATCGAAATAATCTGCCAAAGTACGTTTAGTGATGTCATCTCTAGTTGGACCTAATCCACCTGTGGTAATTACCAAATCAACACGATTCAATGCATTTTCAACCGCTTCAACAATATGTTCTTTACTATCTGAAATAGACGTAATCTGCTTTACTCGAATGCCAATAGCATTCAGTTGTTTAGCTAGCCAAGCCGAATTGGTATCGACAATTTGACCAATTAAAATTTCATCGCCTATTGTGATTATCTCTGCAAACATGGGTGCAAATATAACCATGATTTGGGCGTATAATTGTTAAGTTTGACACTTGTTTATAGCTTATGAAAACACCAGCACAATCTGAACTGATTTTAAACGAAGACGGATCTGTTTATCACTTGAAATTGAAAGACAAACACATTGCCGACACCGTACTGGTTGTAGGCGACCAAAATCGTGTAAATCGAATTTCAAGCAAGTTTTATTCTATTGAATATCAAATTGATAACCGTGAATTTAGGACTCATACTGGATTGTACAAAGGAGTAAGATTAACGGTTTTAAGTACAGGAATTGGAACCGATAACATAGATATTGTTATCAATGAACTAGACGCTGCTGTAAACATCAACCCTGATACAAGACAGGTCAATAAAACACTTCGATCACTTAATATTATTCGTTTGGGAACTACTGGAGGCATCCAACCCGAAATTCCGATTGATAGTTTATTGATTAGTGAGAAAGCTGTTGGACTAGATGGATTATTGAATTTTTATGAAACCTCTATTTCTGAGGAAGACAAAGCTTTTGAAGAAGCTTTTTACAATCATGTTTCATTCATCTCTGAGTTAGCGAAGCCATATATTAGGTCTGCCAGCAGCGATTTAATGCAGCGACTACAAGGTGAAGCATTAACTGGATTCACGCTGACAGCACCCGGTTTTTACGCCCCACAAACGCGCAGTTTACGCTTACCATTAAAGCAAGCTAACTTGTTTGATAAATATCAAACATTTGAGTACAACGGTAAAAAAGTGACCAATTTTGAAATGGAAACTTCAGCACTTTATGGGTTAGGTCAAGCTTTAGGACACCATTGTTGTACTATTTGTGCAGTGATTGCAAACCGTGCAAATGGCGTATTCAGTAAGGATCACAGCGCTGCTGAGGAGAAATTAATCATGTACGTTTTGAATAAGTTAACAGCCTAGTTGTTAAAAACATACTTTCAGCTGTGTGAAACTTCACTAAACTCTAGGGTAGTTTTGTAGGAAATACTTAACACTTGGCTGATTCGCCTAACATAGATTCTTTAATTAAACTTCTGGACGACCCTGACGAGAACATTTTTGTGCATATCAGAAATGAGATCATGCTGATGGGACCAGATGTAATTCCAAACTTAGAAGAAGTTTGGGAAGAAGGATCACTAGGCCTTTTATTTCAGACCAGAATTGAGGAAATCATTCATGATATACAGTTCAATTCGGTAAAAAAGGAACTGAATGATTGGCAAAAAAACGACTCAGAAAATCTACTTCGAGGTGTTTATCTGATAGCTAAATATCAATATCCAGAGCTTGAATTTGAAGAAATCGATAAAACGATTAACCAAATTACTCAAGACATTTGGATTGAATTGAATGAAAACCTTACCGCTTTAGAGAAAACCAGAATTATCAACCATATTGTGTTTGATGTATATGGATTTACTGGAAACACCTCTAATTATCACGCTCCTCAAAACAGCTACATAAATAATGTGTTGGAGAGCAAAAAAGGAAACCCGATAAGTCTTTCGATTCTATTTATTGTAATTGGAGATAAATTAGGCTTACCAATTGAGGGTATTAATCTGCCTCGCCATTTTATAACGGGATGGGTAGATGACTTCTTTTTCCCACACATTACTGATGAGCCTACTCTACTATTTTACATCAATCCTTTTAGCAAGGGAACAGTATTTAGTCAGAAAGATATTGAGTACTTCTTGAAGCAAATCAACATTGAAGCGCAAGAAAGCTTTTTCAAACCCTGCGATAACATTGCCATCATGAATCGAGTTTTGAATAATTTGATTCGCTCTTACTCGCAACAAGGCTATGCTGAAAAAGTAGATGAATTGATGATTCTACAACGAGTAATTAATCCAGAATCTTAAGGATTGTTCTAACAATCAACTTCACATCAGTACTTAGACTTTTCTCCTGAATATACTTGAGATTCAAGCTCAATTTATGCGGCATGATTTCTTCAATATAGGTCTTTTCTGGATTGTCAGAAGCAGCTAAAAGTTCGCTCTCATGCACATATTCTAACGAGGCAAAATCGGTTAATCCAGGTTTTACTGAAAGGACCTTTTGTTGTTCCTCATTATACATAGCCACATACTTGGGCACCTCTGGACGAGGACCAACAACGCTCATTTCTCCTTTTAAAATATTCAGTAATTGAGGGAACTCATCTACTTTGAATTTTCGCAGATAATAACCCACACGAGTAACTCGAGGATCTCTATGACCAACCGTAATCTGAACCTGATCCATATTGGGATGCATGGTTCTAAATTTTAGCAAGCCAAATTCTTTACCATCTTTGCCAACTCGGATTTGACGGTAGAAAATCCGTCCTTTTGAATCTAGCACAATCAATATTGCAACTAGAAATAAAATCGGAAAAAGAACAACGAGTACAATACTCGAAGAAACAAGATCAAATAAACGTTTTATCACAAAGCTACTTTCTCTAAAACTTTCTCTACTGCTTTGATAGTGGCTTGAATAACTGCTTCTACATCTTCATCAGAAAGATCGTAATATACTGGCAACGTTATCTCCTGCCTATAGTTTTCAAAAGCTTGAGGATAGTTATCAATATTGTACCCCATATGCTTGTAAAAGCTCAACATCGGAAGAGGCTGGTAATGCACATTTACAGAGACTTCTTGCTCAAAAATCTCATAGATAATTAAGTTACGCTGATGTTCTGAAACACCTTTAATTCGAAGTAAATACAAATGGTAATTCGATCTTTTCTCACCATCCTCATAAGGAGGAGTTATAGCCCAATCGTACTTTGATAAAGCCTCTGTATACCTATCAAAAATGCTTCTACGTTTTTTAAGTGTATCGTCTTCATAACGCTCTAACTCAACTAGACCTATAGAAGCCAAGATATCTGTCATGTTGTACTTGAAACCAGCTTCAACAACATCATATCTCCAACCACCTTTTTGAACTTTAGCAAAAGCATCTTTGGTTTGACCATGCAGTGCTTTTACATTCAGTTCTTGATATATTTTTTGTGGATCAAAGCGATTAGGAAGATTGATAGACAAAGCACCACCTTCGGCTGTAGTTAAATTTTTAACTGCGTGAAAAGAAAATGCGGTTGCATCTGCCAATGTACCTGAACTAAGTCCTTTGTATTTTGCACCAATAGAATGAGCTCCATCAGCCAAAATCATGATTCGACCAAGTAGTTCTTGTCTCTCTGTATTAGGAGTGAACTTTCTTCTTACTTCGTCTTTCCTAACTACATCAAAGATTTCTTCATAATCACACGGCCATCCAGCAATATCAACAGGGATAATTACTTTGGTTTTATCGTTGATTAATGATTCTAAATGAGTTGGATCTAAATTAAAATCAGATTCCTTAACATCACACATAACTGGTGTTGCTCCAGAATGAACCACTACATTAGCCGTTGCTGTATATGTGTAAGCTGGAATGATAACCTCATCACCAGGACCAACACCATACCAACTCAACATAAGCTCCATACCAGCAGTTCCAGAATTCAAGCATATTGTAGCCTGAGCTCCCGTATACCTCGTAATTTCTTTCTCAAAAAGTTTGGTTTTAGGACCTGTTGTGATCCAGCCGCTTTTGAGTGTATCTACTACTTCTTCGATGATTTTGTCATCAATTCGTGGAGGAGAAAACGGAATCATTATTTACCCTTTAGTTTGGTTGCAAAAATATATAATCAATCGGTGTCTTAGTCTTTCCAGGTAAAATACAGCAAAGACCACATAACACCATAAAAAACATTTCCAGCTTGTGTCTCAAGAACACTCTCTGTCAAAAAGTTAAACCCTACGTTACCTATAAACAACAGGTAAAGAAAATTGGTACCCTTAAACACAAATTTGAGTGGATAAACCATCGGCAAAATCAAAGCTATAAATCCTATTATCCCGTAGGAAATCAGCACTTGAATGTATTCATCGTGAACATTCAGGTTTTTTACCACTGCGTAAGCCAGCCTATCCTCTCTAAACTTGGCCTGCATAACATCTTTAGCATCTCCAGCGCCATATCCAGCTATTGGATGTTCTTTAAAAACCTCATAGCTAGATTTCCACATAGCTAGTCTAGAACCTGCACTGCTACTAGAACTCGTAAGCTCTTTACCTACATCTGAAACTCGAGTGGATTTAATAAACTGATATGAAACTGTCAAGCCAGCTGCCGTTATTAAAATAGCAAACATGTATGTTCTAAACTGGTTTCTCCATCTAATTCGAGGTAAGACCAGAGATAAAACACCGTAAAAAAGCAAGAAAGCTAAGACTATTAAACCAGTACGAGATGACAACTGAAATACGCAGATAATCAGTAAACTTAAAGCAACATAATAGCGCCACTTTACTTTGTCTTTACTGTGAAAAATGTAAATCAATATAATTGACAGCGCCATGTTTGCGTACATCGCAAAGTACCCAGGATGTAGGAAATACGACAAATGAGTATAATAAAAGACGGAAGAATCGCCATGTTTGATAAAAGCAACTGTAGCATATATCATACATAAAACGAAAGCTATTATTACACCTACAACGTAAGTTTTAAGCAATTCTGGCAATGTGAATTTATTTATCACATTGCTGGTTAAAACGGTTAATGGGATAATGAGCAATGATAACTGAACTTCTAACTGAAATAGACCAGCAGGCATATTATCTGTATACAAAAGCCCTATTATGTTCAGGATGTAGAGTGATGAAAACATCAATATGTACTTCCATCTTTTCTTGAAATAGAAAACACGTTCCGTCCAACTGTGACAAGCTAGATTTGTGATTATGAATAACATCAGAACAGGAGGAACTAACTTGGGCTCAAATGGCAGTATAAACAACAAAATATGAGCAACGTATAAGTTGACTCTTTTGGCACTAACTTTATTTGTAAAGCGACTCAAATTCATTTGTTGTCATCTAGATATTTCAACCTTTTTAACGCCTTTTCCACGCCAAAAATTAAACGCTTTTCCAAAACCAAGTAAATATCCCCAACCGTAACTCAAGTGGATACTAGGAAAAGTTATTACGAGATTTAAGAGCAATGACTTTTCGCTATCATCTTTGTCTAATTTTAGACTAATAACAAAAACCAAAAGCAAATATGGCACCCAAATGAGTGCAAACAAAGCTAGTCCGATTTTGTAATTAACAATTGTAGAAATTAATGCGATTATATTGGCCAAAACAAAAAGTAGTGGAATAAACTGCCTAATGGTAGTAGGTTGACCAATCTTCATATTAACCAAAGGCTTGAACAAACCGTAATGGTAAAACATCTTCCGCATTTTTTGCAAAGTAGGCCTGGCGAAGTATCTGATTTTAACCGATGGAATTAAGAATATTCTACCACCAGCTTTTTTAAGCCTGGCATTAAACTCATCATCCTGATTTCTGGTTAGATCATTATCAAACATTCCTATTTGTTCGAAAACTGATCTTCTATAACAGCCATACGGAACTGTTTCAACTTCTTTTATTTCTTCGTTTTCTAACCTAAATTCCGAATCACCTATTCCCAGCGGATGACTTGTAGCCAACGCAATTGCTCTAGCCTCAATAGTTTCATTAGCTGGTTCAGTAATCCAAACCCCACCAGTATTGTCGGCATCTAATTCTACTAAATAATGAACCAGTTTACTTATATAATCTGTGGGGTAAAGGCTATGCGCATCTAAACGAACTATAACCTCTCCACTACTAGCCTTGATACATGCATTTAGTGCTGGGGGCACTATTTGCTCTGGATTATCAATCCAATTTATTTGTGAATGTGTATTGGCTAAAGATTCTAATTCATCTCTGGTTCCATCATCACTCATACCATCAGCCACCCAAATTTCAAGTTTATCTTTTGGATAATCTTGCTCCAAAACATTCAAAAGTGTTTTGCTGATATATCCCTTTTCGTTTCTACAAGGAATAATCACACTTACAGTTGGAACTTGTGATAGAGCTGATCTTTGAATCATAATGGAAAAGCCTAATTACTTCGACAAATAATCAACAATATGTTTTACAATCTCTTCACCTGCATGTCCCTTTCCATAAAGGTCTACATTGAAGTTAATTTCAGCGTTTAGTAGCTCTTTAACTTTATCTTTAAGATTATCACTTGGCGAAACAAGCTGATTAAATCCACCCTTAACAAGCTCTACCCATTCTGTTTGATCTCTCATTGTGATGCATGGTTTCTTGAAAAAGAAAGCTTCCTTTTGAAGACCACCACTATCCGTAAGAACCAGTTTACAATTTTCAAGAAGATATATCATCTCAAAATACCCAACAGGATCAATTGTTTGAACTTCTAATTTGATGTTGTGCTGATCTAGTTTCTGTTTCGTTCTTGGATGAAGAGGTAAAACTACGGGACAAACTTCGTGATGCACTTTATTTAATCCCTCTACAAAAGCTTTTAGTCGGTTGGGATCATCTGTGTTTTCAGCACGATGAAGTGTACAAACGAGAAACTCATTTGGCAAGCCCAACTTAGCTCCATCTACCGTTGAGTTTTCTGCATAATAATATGCTGCATCGCACATAACATCTCCAGTTCTAACAACTTGTGAAGATGTATTTGCAACTCCCTCTTTTTCTAGATTTTCTATGGCATTGTCTGTTGGACAAAACAAAATATCACTGATTCTGTCAGTGAGAATTCGATTGATTTCCTCTGGCATTTCCATATTGAAGCTACGTAGTCCAGCTTCAACATGACCAACAGGAATATGTATTTTTTTAGCCGCCAATGCACCCGCAATTGTAGAGTTGGTATCTCCATAAACCAGCATCATATCGGGTTTTTCATCTAATAAAATCTGCTCAATACCCTCAAGCATTCTACCAGTCATTGCACCATGCCCTACTCCATGAATATCTAAATTATGTTTTGGCTTAGGAATGTTCATTTCAGTAAAGAAAACATCAGACATATTAGGGTCAAAGTGCTGCCCTGTATGAATGATTATTTCCTCAATATTATTGAATTGACTAAACGCTCTACTAACTACAGCTGCTTTCACAAACTGAGGACGAGCTCCAACAACGGTAACTATTTTGTATGATTTCATTTCAGACATAATCAAGGAGTTTACTTAGTTGTTTGATTTAACGATATCCAAGTAAAGACCTACTAATTTCTTGAATTCCTCTTCCCAGTTCAGTGTTTTAACGGTTTCAAGACCAACCTTAATCATTTGCTCCTGCTTCTCTTTTGAAGTGAGTAATTCATCTATTGTACTTGCTATTTTAGCAGGATTTTGAGGATCTGTAAACATAACAGCATTGCTGAAATTTTCTTTCCAATAAGGAATATCAGACATAATGATTGGCAAACCAGATGCCATGTATTCAAAGACCTTGTTGGGCAATGCTATCTGATGATTTTTTATTCTACCATCAAATAACACCAATCCAGCCTGACCTTTCAATTGCATAAAAGTGTACACCTCTGCGCTATCACGAAAACCCCAAAATTTAACTTTAGACCAACCTTTAGAGCTCATGCATTTTTCTTTGTATGCTTCTGTTTCCCAGTCGCCAAAAAGATGAAGCACTTTGCATTCTTTAGAATGATGAATCCCTTCAATCATTTCATAAATATTACGAATAGCTGTGAGTCCGCCAGCGTATATAACTCCTGGTTCAGCATCAGCCAATTCAGGAGTTAAATCTTTACTCTGGAATTTCGTTAGATTGGGAAGATTCCTCAATAATATTTTTCGCTTGTTCTCAAACCTATCTATGAGCGGTTCAGCTACCGAAATAACACCATCTAGCTGTTTTGCAATTCGAAGTTCAAAGTTTTCGAAGTATTTAGAAACAGCATATCTAAAAGGTTTAAGCGGAATCCATTCTTTATCATATATGGATGCTGGAGCATTCTCATGTGCATCATACACAACGTGCTTTCCTAGCTTTTTCAATTTTAATGCAGTTGGTAATAATTCGGGATCGTGAATTTGATACACGTCTGCATCTACAAGAAGAGCTTCTTCAAATGCTTCTTTTGTTAAATTGAAAATTCGATCAATTCTGTTTTTAGGTTCCCGAAGTTGATGAAGCGTTATTATATCTGACTGAGCTTTTCCACCAGTTGCTACAATAAGATGCACATCAAATCCAAACTGCTGAAGTGTTAAACACTGCTTTTGGTATACCCTGTTATCATCCCAACGATGAACAGTAGACATGTGACAGACCTTAATTCCAGCTCCAGATTGCTCATTAATCATAACCCTAAAAGAATTGAACTGCGAAATAACTATTTATTAATGTTTAAAAGAGGAATATCTCCTTGAATTATCAATAATTGAGTGTCAACTATACTCTATTCATTTTCTATAGAGTACATAAGTGCTGGAGATTTAAACACTATGATTAGATTTGTCTTTTCATAGTGAGACAAAAATGACTGAAGAAATAAACTTATCTACTCTATTTGTAGAAGCAGCTAAATACCTAAAAAAAAACCTTCTCTTATTGATTGGACTATTAGCTGTTGGGTCAATTATTGGATACGCCTATTTCTTGATAAAAACTCCAGTTTTTCAAAGTGAAGCTGTTTTTCAGAGTACTCTTATTAAGCCTCAAGATGTAGATAACATCATTGGTCATTTAAATAACTCCATTAAATACGGTTCTAGAAATGACCAATTTACAGATTGGGTAAAGCTTGAGATGGTACAACCTGAAAATCCTAACAACAAATCAGAGTTCAGTAAAAACTACATAACTATTAAGCTTACTTCTCAAAACCAAGAAGCATTTACAAATGCATCTAAAACGCTTGAAGATTATTTCTCTAATATTACTGAACTCAAAAAATTAGAAGCAAATAGTTCAGCGATTCTAAATGATTACTCTAAAAGACTAAAGCACCAACTAAATAAAAAATACAACTCCGAAAACTCTTCACTTACTATACAAGAACTTAAACTGGAACAAAACTCTCGTCTTGACGAACTAGCTTTCGTTGATTTAACAGTTAAAGAACTATCTATTCTATCTGTTGTTGAACCTTTTTACACTCCTAAAGGAAGACATGAAAACTTCATTCTTTTTGTTTTAGTAGGAGCTATTCTTACTACAATTATTGGGATTGCTGTAAAAGCTATTTGGTCTGTTTAGCCGTATTCCCTATTAAAAATAACGAAACGAGGATCAGAAAGAATCCACCGTGAGAAAGTAAGGTTGTAAACAACCCTGAACTAAGTAATGTAAAGATAAATAGGAAGAACATCCCAAAATAGGCTTCGTTAATTTTTAGGGCATCTATTAACTTAAACAACAAAGCAACAAAAAGATAGGTTGGCAATGCTCCCCAAAAGCCGAGATTTATTAACCCGTCACTTATAAATCCGTTATTAGCATTAACAGTAGGTGATCCAAAATAGGCTTCACCTATTAACTTGGAAGGTTCTAGGTCGTAAGGATAATCAATTAAATTATGCATAAAACTGTAGCTGTAGTAAAAATGCTCATCGGCAAACAGCTCCATATATGTGTAATTTAAATATGCTGGAATAAAAAATACACGCCTTACCACCATTGAATTAATCAACAAATCACCATACCAAGAAGCTACTATTCCAACAACAATTACTGCGATTAATCCTCCCATCATCAATGGAAGTTGCCAGTTTATTTTTCTCAAAACAGCGAAACCTAAAACAACAACTGCTGAGAAGAAAATACTTTTGTGAGCCGTTAGTGTGAACATTAACACCATTAGTAAAAAACCAAAACCAGTTAACCAATACCGTTTATTAATGACACCATAAGTCATCAAAAGTGGAATGAGCACTTTTACATAAGGAGAAAGTAGATAATTTAAAAACGTATTACTCAATTGATCATTCTCTTCTCTGATTTTATAAATGATATCTCCCAGCTTGAACAGACTTAGATTGAAGTGAAAATTATAGCCGATTGCAAACGGAATAAAGAACAATACACCTAGTAGAGTCAACAACAAAACCTGTTCGTTTACTGACAAAATGGTTGTTCTGATTCTGGGAAAGTCGAACACGTTCCATGACATCATGTAAATGAATATTAAAATGGATAAGATCACTGTAAAGGGCATATCCATATGCATCCACAAAACGAGGTTGGGAAAAAGAAAGAAAAGCTGTACGAGTGTGCATACCGCCCTGATGAATCGAGATTGTTTGGTAATGTAGTGCACGTTTGAAAAAGCAAATACAACCAATGCTATTACCCCCTCTAAAAGAGTAACTCCATTTGTCACAAAGCCCATGTAATCATAGTGAACTACAATAAAATCTAAGTATACATAATTGAAAAGTAAGAAGATTATCCCTCCAAACAGAAACTCAACTATCCCCGTGAAGTGATCGAGCTTTACGATATACTGTTTTAAATTTCTCATCAACTTGCTGATGCTCTGATTTTATTTTCATAATCGGATAAACAGTAAACTGCAACGCCCAGATATATGAGGTAAGATATCACTTCAAAAGAAACCAAGTATTTTAAAAATTGCTCAAAGGGTTGCTCTGGCATAAAATACAAACTCAGCATCAATCCAAAATAAACTATTGGAAACACCAATGCTAATTTGAGTTGCTTGAGAGCGATTATCAGTTGTCCGAAAGGCGAAACCATAAATTTAGCAGCAAACCCAATAATTAACACTGCCGATATTTTACCAGAGTAACTCCAATCTTCACCAAAAACAAAATTGAAAATCCACTCTCCAAAAAAGAAAATAGTGACAATCGAGAGTATTGAAACTGAAATCAACAACACAGAAACTATTTTGAATTCTTTTTTAAGCGATTCTCTCTTATTGATTTTGCTAGCTATTCGCTGAAAATAGACATTACTCAACGTAACGGAAAGCAGTGATAAAGGCACAAACAAATACTGCCTTGAGAAATTGTAATATCCTGTCTCTTCTGCAGAAAAAAGAAAAGTAATAACGAATACAGCCATGTAACTTGCTGAATCGTTTAGAAAAGAAGAAACTATATTAAATCTAGGAAAATCGCTGTACTCTTTGGCTACTCGTTTAATATCTGGAATTGAAATATTGAACGTAAAATCACCAGATTGATGCACCATGTATATGATAACAGAAATGTATACCAGCCAACCTAAAAAGTAGCCTAGAACCAAACCTTGTTCTAATTGAATGTAGCCTAAAACAAGAGTAAAAGCAGAAATTGAAACACCCTGGGTAATTTTGGCAAGAGAATTCTGTTTGTACATCCTATTGCGATTCATCCAAAAGTTGAACGGCTTGTAAATCGCCATGAACCAAAGCAAAACGGGGATCAGCAAAGAATACCAACCCAAACTTTGAATTTTAAGCTCTTCTAGAATGAATGAATTGCCAAAAAACAACGCAACTAAACCAATGAGTGCTACAATTAAGGATATGATGCTTCCCAGGTGTACCAATGAAGTTGAGTCTTCATTTTTTTCTGGCAACATAACGGCTAGATCATATCTTCCTCCAGCAACGTTACTCAATGAGCTAAGAATAGCCGTAACAACCCCTAAAACTCCAAACTGAACTGGAGTAAATAATCTTGAAATAAAAGGAGAAAAAATAAGAGGTAAAGCAGAAGCAATTAGAGCGCCAGAGAGTAACGTTGAGAAATCTCTGACAAACTCATTTTTGAATAGCTTCTTAGCTCCCATTTCAATTAAAGCTTAGAAACTTGATTGTTTTCTAATTTGTATTTTTCTTCAGATTCTGGACAGATAGCTATGCCATTTTCATCAAACGATAAACGATGTCCATATTCACTCATCCACCCAATTTGCTTTGACGGATTACCAACAACCAACGCGTAATCAGGCACATGCTTTGTAACAACTGCTCCAGCTCCAATGAATGCATATCTACCAATATCATGTCCGCAAACAATTGTAGCATTCGCTCCAATAGAAGCTCCTTTTTTCACAACCGTTTTCTCGTACATTCCTCTACGATTAACTCCACTCCTTGGATTAGTGACATTGGTAAAAACGCATGATGGACCTAAAAAAACATCATCTTCACATGTAACTCCAGTGTAGATAGATACATTGTTTTGGACTTTAACATTTTCACCTAAAACCACTTCTGGTGACACAACCACATTTTGACCAAAGTTGCAGTTCTTACCAATTACGCAATTGGACATGATGTGCGAGAAGTGCCAAATTTTGGTTCCTTCACCAATTTGACACCCTTCATCTACAACAGCAGTTTCGTGAACGAAGAATTTATCCTCCATGCTTAAATGATTTTATTGGTCGATCAGCAGCCGCATAAATTCGCTCAATGATATCTACAACTTTCATCCCCTCAAGGGCATTAGCCGTAATTGTATCTCTACCTTTTAAGGTGTTAACCACATTTTCAATCACATAATGGTGATTAGCAGCTGAACCTTTGAATGGACCATAATCATTTGGTGGGTTTGTTTCATCCAACTCCTCCATTTCATAGCCATCAATATGGCAATATTCCACTTCATTTAAATATTGCCCACCTACTTTGAGTGATCCTTTGGTGCCCACTACGGTGATTGAACTCTCCATATTTTGATCCCAAACTGCTGTAGAAAAGTTAATTGTTCCTATTCCACCATTGATGAAATTGAAATTAACTGAACCAGAATCTTCAAACTCAGTTGAGTTTTGATGCTGGAAATCTGCAAATGTGCTTTGGATATTTTCGATATCTCCAAATACCCAATACATGATATCTATAAAATGAGAGAACTGCGTGAATAAAGTTCCTCCATCTAAATCTAAAGAACCTTTCCAACCAGTTGGCCCACCACTTGGTTTTGGCTTGTAATATCTATCATCACGGTTCCAATAACAGTTGATTTGAACCATGCTTACATCACCAATAATTTTTTCGTGAACGATTTTCTTCAACCATTTACTCGGAGGACTATATCTGTTTTGCTTTACAACAAAAACCGTCTTATTTTCTTGAAGAGCTCTAAAAACCACCTTTTCGCAATTGGCTTTATTTAAACCCATTGGTTTTTCAATAACCACATGCGTTTGGTTTTTTAGGCACAGGTTTGCTTGATCTGAATGATAGCCATTTGGAGTACAAATATTTACTACTTCAGGAGATTCGTGCTTCAACATCTCCTCTAACGACAAGTAAAATGGAACCCCTTCTGGATACAACTCATGATTTCTGGCTTCAGCATTAGTATCAACAATAGCTACTAATTCTGTTTCAGGATATTCATTTACAATGGTTGCATGTCTTCTACCAATGTGCCCAAACCCAACTACGGCAATCTTCATTATCTCAATTTTTACAAAGCCAAAAGTAGAACATTCTAAATCTTACAAATTCCTATTTCAGCGATATCTAAAAACAAAAAAGTGCCAGACTTTCATCTGGCACTTGAAACTCACAATAATATGTACGCTTATTTAGCGATTGATACTGATCTTAATTCGCGAATTACAGTTACACGAACCTGACCAGGATATGTCATTTCTTGCTCAATTTGGTTAGAGATTTTGGATGATAATTCTCCAGCCATTTGATCGTTTACTTTTTCACTTTCAACCATTACACGTAGCTCTCTACCAGCTTGAATGGCATATGCTTTAGTTACACCTTCGTAACTCAATGCTAGGTTTTCAAGATCTTTCAATCGTTGAATGTAAGACTCAACAACCTCGCGTCTTGCACCAGGACGAGCACCACTAATGGCATCACAAACCTGAACAATTGGAGAGATTAAGCTTGTCATTTCAATTTCATCGTGGTGAGCTCCAATAGCATTACAAACTTCAACGTTTTCGCCATGTTTCTCAGCCATCTTCATACCTAAAATAGCGTGAGGCATTTCTGGCTCATCTTCAGGTACCTTACCTATATCGTGTAATAATCCTGCGCGCTTAGCCAACTTAGGATTTAAGCCTAATTCACTTGCCATGATAGCACATAAGTTAGCCACCTCACGCGAGTGTTGCAATAAGTTTTGACCGTAAGAAGAACGATACTTCATGCGACCAACCATCTTGATTAACTCAGGATGTAAATTGTGAATTCCTAAATCGATACAAGTACGTTTTCCTGTTTCAACGATTTCTTCTTCGATACGCTTAGTCGTTTTCTTAACCACCTCCTCAATACGAGCTGGATGAATACGACCATCGGTTACCAATTGGTGCAACGATAAACGAGCAATCTCTCTACGAACAGGATCAAAACAAGAAAGGATAATTGCTTCTGGCGTGTCATCAACGATAACCTCAACACCAGTAGCAGCTTCAATGGCGCGGATGTTACGTCCTTCACGACCAATGATTCTACCTTTAACATCATCACTTTCGATGTTAAATACAGAAACTGAATTTTCAATTGCATGCTCAGTAGCTACACGTTGAATCGACTGAATCACTACTTTTTTCGCTTCGCGATTGGCATTGATTTTCGCTTCGTCCATGATTTCTTGAATCACTTGCATTGAGCGTGAACGAGCATCATCAATTAATTCTTTTTTCAACTCATCTAAAGCGTCATCTTTAGAAATGTTAGCCATATCTTCTAACAACTCAACACGTTTAGAGTGCAGTTTTTCTAAATCAGTTTGCTTTTTATCTACAATAGAAAGTTGTTTGGTTAAGTTAGTTCTGATGTCATTTAACTCGCGGTCTTTTTTATTGACATCAGCTAATTTATTGTTGAGCGTAGTTTCTTTTTGCTTCACGCGTTGTTCAGCCTGTTGAACTTTTTCGTTTCGTTGAGAAATTACTTTTTCGTGATTCTCTTTCAGTTGAAGGAATTTTTCTTTGGCTTGAAGAATTTTCTTCTCCTTAATCATTTCACCTTCAGACTCGGCTTCCTTCAATATGTTTTGTGCTTTGCCTTCCATCGCTTTTTTCATCACCAGAAAAACAACTCCAGCTCCGATAAGAAGACCTATTACAACACCTATAATTATTTCAATAGCATCCATTTTAGTTATAGTTCGAATTTTAATAAAGCCCGCACAAAACCCAGTTTGTTTGAGTAAAACCCTGATAAAGTACAGGAACTGAACCTGCCAGATTTCGCAACCTTCCAGTGTCTTTAGCAAGCTAAAAATCTCCTCAGATAAATCTGGGATGGATCAGGCCTGGTTTTGAAAACCTTAAGCTTGGTTCATAACGTAAAAGTGTTGGTTTTACCAAACGCTTTGGAATCTATGCGGGATAAGTTATCAACGCCCGCTAAGGCATATCTATTTCTTAAGAACGTTCATTTTGTCTTAAGTAGTCTGCTATCCTTTTATTAAGATGCTGGAGTCCTTCTTCGAGTTCATCAACAGCTAATGAGTTATTGTTCGAATTCTCAATAGCTTTATTAGCAAAAAATAAGGCAGTCATGGCTAGTAAGTCTTGCTTATCACGTACTGCGTAACTGCTTTCTAGTTCGCGCATATTTTCGTTGACCATTTTGGCCGCTTTGCGTATGATCTCTTCTTCCTCCCGCTCTATTGTAAGCGGATAAACCCGATTTCCAAGCGTAACTTTTATGTTTAGTTCATCACTCATAAATCGACTACTTATTTAAAAGTGCAATGCAAGAATCAACTTCTCTGATTAGTTCTCCAACTCGCTTTTTCAACTCCTCACGGTCTTCTGATTGACCTTCAACCTTACTCACAATTTTCAAAGCTTCGTTTTGCTTTTTTAAAGAGTCGTTCTCTGCTTGTAACACTTCTACTTGTTGATTGAGCTTTTTTTGCTCTTCCAACAATTGGATTGATCTCTCCTCTGCCTCTTGGTGTAAGTTGATTAACTGCTCTAAACGCTTGCCTAATGCCGCTAATGACAACTTATACTCTTCCATCTATCTGATCAATTCAATGGATGCAAAAGTAAAGACAGTTATTGAGTTCACAAATTTTTAACGCCCACTTTGTGATAACCTCGATGAATAAATAATGAAACACATTGACGTATCGTTACTTTTGTTGACAATTATGCGCATGAAAAATTTCAATTGGTTCCTTTTTACCCTATTAATTTTCGCTTTTTCGAGTCTATCCGCTCAACAAACGGAGTATCCAAAAACCATTTTTAGAGCTCCAGTAGATATTCCGATGTATTTAGCGGGGAATTTTGGTGAAATTAGAAGTAATCATTTTCATGCTGGAATCGACATTAAAACCAATCAGGTTGAAGGCCTCAACGTTTTTGCTGCCGCTGATGGATACGTATCTAGAATTAAGATTTCGCTTTATGGTTATGGAAAAGCGTTATATGTCACTCATCCGAATGGATATACCACTGTTTATGCGCACTTACAGCAATTCAATCCAGAAATTGAAGCTTACGTAAAAGAACGCCAATACCAGCAACAATCATTTGAAATTGAACTTTATCCTGCAGCAAGTGAGCTCAAGGTCTCGCAAGGAGATATTATTGCGCTTTCCGGAAACACTGGAGGTTCTGGTGGTCCACACCTTCACTTTGAAATAAGAGACACAAGAACTTCAGTTCCATTAAACCCTCTTCTGTTTGGATTTGGTATTAAAGATCAAATCAAACCGATTTTAAAAACACTCTCAATCTACCCCATGAATGACACCACTGTTATTAATGGCAAAACAGAACCTTTGCACTTAACATTAAGAGGTCAAAATGGAGCTTACAGCGTTCCTGGACCATTAAATATTACGGCAAGAGGAGTTGTTGGTGTTGGCCTCGAAGCTATTGACAGATTAAATGGTGTTCCTAATAGATGTGGCGTTTACAGCATCGAGTTGTTTGTAGATGAACAAAAGCATTACAGCCATTACATGGAGAAAATCCCTTTTGAATTATCTCGATATATTAACTGCCATGTGGACTTTTATGAAACCAAAAAGAATAGAAGAAGAATCCAGAAAAGCTATATAGACCCCAATAACAAACTAGACATCTACAGAGATGTGAAATTGAATGGGAAGATCTTTTGCACGGAATATGGTCACGATCTCCGATACATTGTTAATGATGCATACGGTAATCAATCAACGGTGGGAATTACCATAAACCCTGATTCAGTTACGCCATCAATAAAAAAAGTAAATGATGGAATTCTTTTTGCCTACAACAAGGAAAACTCATTTAAAAATGAGGATGTGCAACTATTCATTCCTGCTTATTCATTGTACAAAAACGAATATTTCAACTACAAACAAGAAAAGCAAAGACCTCCATATTTAACACCAATTCACTATTTCAATGATTGGTACATGGCATTGCAGCAATATGCTCAGGTTAAAATCAACATAGAATCTATTCCAACGAATTTGAGAAACAAACTCTATGCAGTTTCAATAGACGAAGACGGAAAAGTGTTATCGCCAGAAGGAGGAACAGCAATGGGTAATTGGTTATCATTCAGAACTAGAAGTTTTGGACCTTATTCTGTAATGGTAGATACAATTGCTCCAATCATCAAACTGAAAAAGAACTTTTCTACCAACCCACAACAAGGAGATCAAATCATTTTTGAAATTGAGGATGATGAATCTGGAATTAACACTTACAATGGCTATATCAATGAACAATGGATCTTGATGGAATACGATGTGAAAAAGAAAAAATTATCTTACAATTTTAGTGATAAAAAATTGGTAGGAAGCAAACATATCTTTAAACTTGTAGTCTCTGACAACGTTGGAAATACGAATACCTATAATGCTACGTTTTATAGGAAATAAGGACAAACAACACGTGAAAAATATAGTACTCTTTTTATTTTTGTTTCCAGCGATGATTTGGGGGCAAAAAACATCAATTATTAAAGGATTTGTAAAGGATTCTAAAAATAGGTCTATCGAAGATGTTTCTGTCAAATTTAACAACATAGGCACCTCCACAAATAAAAAGGGATATTATGAAATACGAATTCCTGTAGATGTAAAAGTTACTTTTAAATTTAGCCATTTAGGTTTTAAATCAATTTCTAAAGAATTCTTTAGCAACAGAAGAAGTATTATTCGCTTCTCTCCTATTTTAAAATCAGAAAATGAAATATTAGAGGAAGTTGTTATAAAAAATGACACAAAAGATGCACAAGGAATCACAACTTTAAAAGCTGAGAAAATTGAAAGAATTCCTGGAGCAAATTCTGGAATAGAGACACTATTAATGACACTTCCTGGAGTTAGCAACAATAACGAGTTAAGCACCCAATACAATGTTCGTGGGGGTAATTTTGATGAAAACCTCGTATATGTTAATGGAATAGAAATTTATCGTCCTTTTTTAGTGCGTTCTGGCCAACAAGAAGGTCTTAGTTTTGTAAATTCTACCATGGTTCAAAATATTAATTTTTCTGCTGGTGGATTTCAGGCTAAATATGGAGATAAACTTTCTTCTGTATTAGACATTACCTATAGAAAACCGGTAGAATTTACTGCAACTATTAACGCTAGTTTACTAGGTGGTAGTATTACGGTTGAGGATGTGTTTTTAGATAAAAAATTAAGTGCTATAGTTGGAGTTAGATATAGAGATAACAGTTTGTTTGTAAATTCTAAACAAATAGAAACTAATTTTAAACCTCGTTTTACAGACGTACAAGCTTTTTTATCTTACAAACAAAATGAAAAATTTACCTTAAATTTCTTAGGAAATTTTTCTTTAAACAAGTATGATTACCAACCCGTAACAAGAAGAACTCGATTTGGAACTGTTACAGATCCGTTAGAGTTAATTGTTTTTTATGACGGACAGGAAAAAGACACATATCTTACCAGTTTTGGCGCATTAAGTGCAGATTATCAAGCTAATGATGATCTTAAACTAACTGCTACGGTTACTGCATTTAATACTCAAGAAGAAGAATACTTTGATATTGCTGCATCCTATAATTTAGGTGAAGTAGATGCTAATATTGGATCACAAACATTTGGAGATGTTACCTTTTCAGAAGGAATTGGATCACAATTAAATCACTCCAGAAATGATTTAGATGCTTTAATTACCAACGTTCAAGTAAGAGGAACTTATAAAAAAGATGAAAATCAAATAGATTTTGGTATTAAATATCAATCAGAAAATATTAAAGACCGTATTAGAGAATGGGAAATTATAGACTCTGTTGGTTTTTCTATTAGACCTTTAAATTTGGGTTTTATTAATGATCAACCTTACAATCCGTTTACTGGACCAATTCAACCATTTCAAAATATCAGAGCGCAAAACACCTTAAAAATCAATAGATTTTCTGGTTTTTTTCAATACAGTAAAAAAGGATTTATTGGTGAGCACAAGGTTTGGTGGAACATTGGAATTCGTGGACATCACTGGTCTGTTGAAGCTAATAATAACCCAATTGTACATCAATTCATAGTGAGTCCAAGAGCTCAATTTGCCATGAAGCCTAGTTGGGAAAAAGACATCTTATTTAGAATTTCTGGAGGTATATATTCTCAACCACCATTCTATAAAGAATTACGTGATTTTGAAGGAAAAATTCTTTCGAACATTAAAGCACAAAAATCTGTTCATATGGTTTTAGGGAGTGATTATAGTTTTACTATCTGGAATAGACCCTTTAAACTAACCACTGAAGTTTACTATAAAAACTTATCTAATATTAACCCGTATAGTGTAGATAATGTTCGTATTCGATATCAGGCCAACAATAATGCAAAAGGATATGCAACAGGCATGGATGTTAGACTTAATGGTGAATTTGTACCTGGAAATGAAAGTTGGATTAGTTTAGGTGTTTTAAAAACAGAAGAAAATATTGACAATCGAGGATATATTGCTAGACCATCAGATCAACGATTTAAATTGGGGATTTTGTTTCAAGATTATGTTCCTAATTTACCTGATCTAAAAGCCTATTTAAATTTAGTCTATAATTCTGGAGTACCAGGAGGCGCTCCTACCTATGCAGATCCTTATAACTTTCAGAATAGATTACGAGATTACAGGCGTGCAGATTTAGGGGTACTATATGTATTTACTGATGCAAGTAAAAGATTTTCAACTGGTTTTTTAAGTCAGTTTAAAGAATTAACAGCTGGTCTAGAACTATTTAATATGTTTGATATTCAAAACTCCATCACCAATACCTGGGTAAGAGATGCAGCTACTAAGAACCAGTTTGGAGTACCTAATTACCTCTCTGGAAGAATCTTAAACCTTAAAATTGGAATGAAATTTTAATTGTATAAACGTATGATTTGTGCTAGCAAGAAAATCAAAATTATAGTATTTGTGCTGCGTGATCTTTTGTTTTTACTTTAAAAATTACATTTTCTATGACTCCGTTGGTATCAATTACAAAAGTAGTTCTATGGATTCCATCGTACTCACGTCCCATAAATTTTTTTGGTCCCCAAACTCCAAAACCATTAATAACGTTGTGGTCTTGGTCTGCTAATAAAGGAAATGGTAATTCATGTTTTAATACAAAATTTTGCTGTCTTTTTTCTGAATCTGCACTTACTCCTATAATTTCATAGCCTTGCGATTTAAATGTTTGGTAATGATCTCTTAGATTACAAGCTTCTGCAGTACACCCCGGAGTACTCGCTTTAGGGTAAAAGAAAACCACTAATTTCTTACCGCTATAATCACCTAACTTTCTCACAATTCCTTGATTGTCTTTTGCTTCAAAATTTGGAGCTTTATCTCCTACTGTTAATGTATTCATGTATTTTTATTTTATAATCTCAAAGATACAAAAGTGTTAGAAGATTCTAAAAGCTAGTTTGTAACTTTGTATCTAATAAATTTTTGTAAAACAAAAAATATGACCAAAGCTGAAAAGGTTCAATTTGTGATAGACATACTACAAAAAACGTATCCTAAAATTCCAATTCCATTAGATCATAAAGACCCATATACCTTATTAATTGCGGTGTTACTTTCAGCTCAATGTACAGATGTTCGTGTAAATAAGATTACACCTTTGTTATTTGCTAAGGCAGACAATCCGTTTGATATGGTAAAAATGACTGTAGAAGAAATTAAACAAATTATAAGACCTTGTGGATTGTCTCCAATGAAATCTAAAGGAATCTATGGCTTATCTAAAATTTTAATTGATAAATACAATGGTGAAGTACCTCAATCTTTTGAAGGTTTAGAGGAATTACCTGCAGTTGGTCATAAGACAGCCAGCGTAGTTATGAGTCAGGCATTTGGAGTTCCTGCTTTTCCAGTAGACACTCACATACATCGATTGTTATATCGTTGGAATTTAACCAATGGTAAAAATGTTGTTAAAACCGAAAAAGATGTTAAAAGATTATTTCCAAGAGAACTATGGAATGAATTGCATCTTCAGATTATTTGGTATGGAAGAGAATATTCACCTGCGAGAGGTTGGGATTTAGATAAAGATATTATTACCAGCAAAATAGGTAGAAAAACAGTTTTAAATGAGTATTATAAAAAAAATAAGCGTTAAAAAAACCTCGACTCGTGTCAAGGTTTTTTCGAACTTAATTCAAATTCAATTCAATTTTAAAATTTGATTTGGTTTTTACAACTGATAGTGATTTGGAAAAATTAATCAAATACTGAACTGTTTCTTGTTTTAGTTGCTCCTGAAATTCAGAAGACTTTTCTGAGTAAATTTGCTTCATACTGTATGTTAATTATTATCTTTAAACTTAATAACGGAAGCATTTTACTTTTATTGTTAATCAACTAAAATTATTTTATTTTCTTCTATAATTTTTCTTAAATTAATTAAAGCATATCGCATTCTACCTAGAGCAGTATTGATGCTTACACCTGTATTTTCACTAATTTCTTTAAAACTCATATCCTTGTAAATTCGCATAACAAGAACTTCTTTTTGTTCGCTTGGAAGTTCTTTTATTAACTCTCTAACATCAGATAAAATTTGATCTTTAATTAATTGTTTCTCAGCATTTAAACTACCATCACTAATCACAGAAAAAATATCAAATTCATCTGTGTTTTTAAATGAACGCATTCTGTTTGACTTTCTAAAATGATCAATAATTAAATTATGTGAAATACGCATTACCCAAGGCAGGAACTTTCCTTGTTCATTATAATTTCCAAGCTTTAGGGTTCTAATTACTTTAATAAAGGTATCTTGAAAAACATCTTCAGTAATATCTTTATCTAGAACTTTACTGTAAATAAAACTATAAAGGCGTTGTTTGTGTTTTTTAATTAAGGCCTCCAAGCTTGCTTCACTACCTTGAATATAATTATTCACTAAAATACTGTCGGGAATTGTATTCTTATACATTATATAATTACTTTATAGAAAAGCTTAGTGCTTTCCTGTTATTTTTTAAATAAACTAAAAGTAATTTTATGCTATAAATGTATGTATATAAGATTAACAATCCAAATATAAAAAATATTTACTTTTAATTACATCTTTTTTAAATTATAATTGAATTCATTTCAAAAAAAGTGAAAAATTGATTATTTTTATAGCTTGCTTTCAAAACATATGAACAAAGATTTATCAAGTGTAAGTCCAAAAGAAAACATCATTATTAAAGGGGCCAGACTCCATAATTTAAAAAATATTGATATTGTTATTCCTAGAAATAAGTTAGTAGTTATTACTGGATTATCTGGTTCAGGAAAATCTACACTAGCCTTTGATACCTTATACGCTGAAGGTCAGAGAAGGTATGTAGAAAGCTTATCTTCTTATGCTCGTCAATTTTTAGGCAAACTTCACAAGCCCAAGGTAGATTATATCAAAGGAATTGCTCCGGCAATTGCTATAGAGCAAAAGGTTAATTCTACCAATCCGCGTTCTACTGTTGGTACTTCCACTGAAATTTATGATTATATAAAACTATTATTTGCTAGAATTGGTAAAACCCACTCTCCTATTTCAGGTGAATTAGTTAAAAAACATACAGTTACAGATGTAACAAGTTTTGTAAAAAGTTTTAAAGAAGACACAAAACTACTATTACTATGCCCAATTGCTATTAATGAAGATCGAGATCTTAAGACAGTTTTAAAAGTTTTATCTCAACAAGGCTATGCTCGTATTAAATATGAAGATCAAATCTATCGAATAGATGAGCTACCAACCAATCAAAAAAACTACAGTGACTTAAAACTAGTTGTTGATAGAGTTATAGTTAAAGATGACGAAGATTTTTACAATCGTTTGTCTGATGCTATACAAACAGCTTTTTTTGAAGGTAATGGAGTTTGTGTCATTCAAAATATAACAGATAATACCACCACAGAATTTAATAACAAGTTTGAGTTAGATGGTATATTATTTTATGAACCAAATACACATTTCTTCAGTTTCAATAACCCTTATGGAGCCTGTCCTACATGTGAAGGTTATGGTAATGTTATTGGAGTTGATGAAGATTTAGTAATTCCAAATACTGGAATTTCTATATATGATGATGCCATTTACCCTTTTAGAACAGACTCTTATAGACATTATAAAGAAGAATTAATTACGCATGCTTATAAATTTGATATTCCTATCCATAAACCATGGTTTGAGCTTACAGAAGAGCAAAAAAACTTAGTTTGGGAAGGTAACAAAGACTTTTATGGGATCAATCATTTTTTTACAGCACTAGAAGAAAAAAGTTATAAAATACAAAACAGAGTAATGCTTTCTCGTTACAGAGGTAAAACCACCTGTATAGAATGTAACGGTAAAAGATTGCGAAAAGAAGCTAATTATGTAAAGGTTGGAAACAAAACTATTTCAGATTTAGTTACCTTACCATTAGATGATTTATCTGATTTCTTCAAGCAATTAAAATTAAATAAATACGAACAAAAAATAGGAAAGCGTTTATTAACTGAGATTAATAATCGATTGGAGTTTTTACAAAATGTTGGCTTAAACTACCTAACATTAAACAGAACTTCAAATACACTTTCTGGAGGTGAAAGTCAACGTATAAATCTGGCTACTTCTTTAGGTAGTAGTTTAGTAGGTTCTATGTATATCTTAGACGAACCAAGTATTGGGTTGCATCCAAAAGATACGGAAAGACTCATAAATGTGTTACAAGATTTACGAGATTTAGGAAATACTGTTATCGTTGTAGAACACGATGAAGATATTATGAAAGCTGCTGATTATATTATAGATATTGGACCCGAGGCAGGAACTTTTGGAGGTCATATCGTTGCAGAAGGAAGCTATGATGATATTTTAAAGTCTGATTCATTAACTGCGAAATATTTAACAGAAGAATTTGAGATAGAAACTCCAAAGACAAGAAGAAATTCTAAAAACTTCATACAAATTGTAGGAGCAAGAGAAAATAACTTACAAAATATTGATGCAAAGTTTCCTTTAAATAGCCTAACCGTAATTACGGGAGTATCCGGTAGTGGAAAAAGCACCTTGGTTAAGAAAATTTTATATCCTGCTATGCAGAAAAAAATGATTGGATATGGAGAGAAAATTGGCCAACATACAGAGGTTACAGGAAGTTATGATCAAATAAAACATATTGAATTTATTGACCAAAACCCTATTGGACGTTCTTCTAGATCAAATCCTGTTACCTACATTAAGGCATATGATGATATTAGGGCATTACTATCTTCACAGAAAATTTCAAAAATTAGAAACTATAAACCAAAACATTTTTCATTTAATGTAGATGGTGGAAGGTGTGAGGTTTGTAAGGGTGAAGGCGTGGTAACTATTGAAATGCAGTTTATGGCTGATGTTCACCTGCAATGCGATAACTGTAATGGGAAACGATTCAAAAAAGAAGTTCTTGAGGTTAATTTTGAAGGAAAAAATATTGATGATATTCTAAATTCTACCATCGATGATG
>CAJWSQ010000003.1 GCA_913045895.1 uncultured Flavobacteriales bacterium
TCGAGTAAAGTAGTTGGAATAAAACAGTTTGGGTAATGAAGCCGGACTGTTACTAAAAGACCGAATCAACTGATCTTTATTTCCCCACTGCAATACATGAGCCGTTAAATTAATGAACAACATTTGAGCAATAAACTCACCCCAAAAGGCCTTTCCGTAACCATCAACTACTAAAAAAGAAACAACGAAAAGCGAAGCAGGTATCACAAATGTTCGCAAACCATTGATAGCTATTTTTAGGAGTTTATTTTTCAAGCTGTGTGATTTTCAAGCTTTTCACATCCAGTTGATCCAGCAGACCGAACTTACAATAATTCGCGATGAGATATATCATAGATTTTACTTTTAAATCTGCTATTTCATAGCTAAATTGGCGTTGTAATGAAAAGATTCATTTTAACCATACTTCTTATAGGTTCTACAGCTTTCACACTTCTCTCCCAACAAACAATTAGAAGACAGTACGAATTTAGCCCCGTAGTGTCTGTAAACCTGTATTTATTAAAATCCGATACAACTGTTCCTCATGGTAAGTTTACCCAATTTTTTAGAGGTAAACGTTGGGTTGAGGGCGAATATAGCTATGGTGAAAAAACTGGTAAATGGAAGAGGTTCTATCAATCTGGAAGAACCATGGTTGAGGGAGAGTTTGCCAACGGAAAACCTCACGGTAAATGGACTCGATACAACGGAACAGGTGAAGTGTTAGCTGAAATTGAATATGAAAATGGCTTTCCAACTGGAGTTTGGAAAGGATATTACAACAACAAAAAACACCGAAAACAAGCAGAGTTCCTATTCGCTGATTCCATGTTAACACAAGGTATTCTTTACGATGAAAAGGAACGTGTACGATACAATATCAATCAAAAGAGAGTTGACGGCAACAACCTGCAATTCATCTCTTTATATTACAAAAACAAAAAGATATTCACCTATGACGAGCTAATCAACGGATACCGTGAAGGATCTTCAATCCTATACCACGACAATGGAACGAGGTGGGAAGAAATGATCTATAAAAATGGACTTCTGTGGGATGTTGTTCAACTTAGAACACATAACGGACAGCCTCGAGTAACTGGTGGTTTTGATGATGGAAATGGGATGCTTCGCAGATATTATCCAAACGGAATTTTGTACCACACACAGACTTATAAAAACGGCTTTAGACACGGTAAAGGAACCTATTATTTTACTACAGGAAAAGTTAGATCAAAAGAAGAATATAAGAACGGGTTTCGCAGTGGACATTGGGAGGAATACAACAAGTATTACCATCTCCAAACAGAAACGGAATACGACTCAATTAACCTTGGAAATAAAAAAACAACGCTTCACAAAACGGGTGGAAACATAGAATACGAAACCTATTACCAAGATGATGGAACCATCATCAGCAAAGAAAAACACTACAATCAGTACGGAGAGGTTATTGGCGAAGCCGAGTATAATGAGCAAACAAACGAAGGATCTCACAAAACATATTCAACCATTTCTGGAAAGCTTACTTCAAAAGGAAAAATCACAAACTCGGATAGCACATTAAAAATTAGTCGATTTAACCAACTTGGTCAGGAACTTGAAACCGAAAAAATGAGGGTTCCCACAGAAAAACACGCTCGAATAGTTGATCAATCTCCTTTAGAAGGTTGGTACACCATACATAATAACGGGTTTAGAAATGGATGGAGAATCTACAATTCTAGCGGAGAATTCATCATGGGGTCTAGAAACATTACATTCTACACTCCACCACTCCCAGGAATGGAACTGCCTGCACACCGAGCTTTACACGAAGACAAGATGCGTCAATATAATGAGCTTGGTTTTGATTATTACCCCAAACTGCGCTGGCCTATTTTTCCTTACGAAAGAGGGGATGAAAAATTCTACTTTGATACTTATGGTTATCTAATATCCAAGGCTAAAAGTCTAAATGAGAAAGGTGTAATAATTATTCAATTCTCAGTTAATGAACTAGGAATGCTTGGTGACTTTGAAATCATCAGCGGAATGAGTCCTGCAATGAATGAAGAAGTACTTCAAGTCATGAAAAAGATGCCTGCGTGGACACCACCTACATATTGTGATATTCCAATCACCATGTACGTTGTAAAAAGCTTCGACTTAACTTATGATGATTAAATATCTCTAGCCACCTCTGCTTTCTGAACAGCTTTTTTAAGTCTTGGAGATTCTACTCTTTTCTTGAATACGTAGCGGTTCAAAGGCTTAAAGAAATTGGGTAAATCCTCACGGAATACATCGCAGAAAAGGACTACACGTGTTTCATTGGTTTTATTCCAAACTTGGTGGTTAAATGTATCGTCAAATAAAACGTCTTCTCCTTCTTTCCAACTGTACTTTTGTCCACCATTTAAGATATAACACTCACCATCTTCAGGTATTACCAAACCTAAATGGTAACGCCAAACACCTTTGTAAAACCCACGATGTGGAGGTATATGTTTGTTTGGTCCTAGGATGGAGAACATAGCGGTTGTAATTCCCGGTATTTGCTTTAAAAGCGCTGCCGTTTTTGGTGCTTGCTCACAGTTAGCTTCCATCCAATTATCATACGCCTGAAAAATGAAAGTTCGCCAGGGAACATCATCATTTGCCGAAATCATGGTTTGAATTTTATCCACTTCATGAAATTTCGGGATGTTATTTTGATGCTTTAAAATTTCAGCCAATTCCTCTTGAATAACCTTCCAGTTATCTTTCAATAATTTATGCTCAGGAAAATATTTATCGACATCAACAAAAGGTTTGTTTTTGAAAAACATCGACATAAAGAAAGAGAAAGGAATAGCTAATAAACTGGGCTCAACGATATAGATTAGGAGAATTAATGCTGCGATGGAAATGACCACCCACATTAATATTTGCAATACAATCATGACAGGATTTTTTCGGTACTCAAAGTTAAAAGAAATACGATTTTAGAAACGTTAAACAGCCGTGAAGGTTTTGTTTAAAAACACTATTCTTCGTAAAAATCTTTGAGCCTTTTTCGGTATGCACTGAATAACTTAGACTTAGATACAAAGCCTATATACTTTCCTTCAGAATCAATTACAGGTAAGTTCCACGCACCACAATGATCAAACTTGCGCATTACTTCCTCCATGCTATTTTCTCTGTATATAAACTCAGGAGCAGAAGTCATTAGTTCATGTACTTTAATCTTATCATGTTTTTCATGATCAAACATCACTTTACGTGCGTCATTTAAAGTAACAACCCCTAAGAATAAGTCATCATCATCAATTACGGGAAATAGGTTACGATCAGATTTAGCAATAGCCTTTACTAGATCACCCAAGGTTTGATAGGGCTTTACACGAATGAAATTTGTTTCAACTTCATTCTTCAAATTCATTAAGGTTAAAACAGCTCGGTCTTTGTGATGTGTTAGTAGCTCTCCCCTCTTAGCCAATTGGCGCGTATAAATGGAGTATGGTGTTGAATATTTAACCGTGATAAAAGCGATTGAACTGGTTATCATTAGCGGTAAAAACAAATCATAACCACCGGTTAATTCGGCTATCAAGAAGATACCTGTAAGCGGAGCTTGTAATACTCCAGCCATTAAACCACCCATGGCAACTAACGTAAAATTGCTTGATGATAGATATGTACCTGTAACAACATTTACCAACTTACTGAACGTATAACCCGTTCCAGCTCCTAGGAATAGTGCAGGTGCAAAAATACCTCCAACACCTCCACTTTTAAGTGTTAAAACAGTAGCTAAAGTTTTGAATACGATAATCGCGAACAACACCAACATCACTACCCAAAATTCATCCAAGTTAGGGATGAAATGAATGTTGTCTAGCATTAAGTCTTCATCTCCCTGAATCAATTGATTAACAGTAGAGTAACCCTCACCAAAAAGAGGAGGGAAAATGTAAATTAGTGCCCCTACTATAGATCCACCAATCAGCGCCTTTACATAGCCATTTTTGATGCGCTCCATCCAAGTGCCAATGTAGAAATATGAACGAGTGAAGTAAACAGAAACCAACCCTGAAACCATACCCAGCAAGACATAAAACACTGTTTTGGACGCATCAAAATCTTCCATCAATTCAAAATGGAATAACACTTCTTCACCTAAAAATAAACGAGATGTAAGATTGGCTGCAATGGTGCTTAAAAGCAGTGGGATTAATGACACTGCTGATAAATCAATCATTATTACTTCTAACGAGAAAATGATTGCAGCAATAGGTGCTTTGAACAATGAAGCAATAGCTCCAGACGAAGCACAAGCCATGAGTAACACCTTTGTTTTATAGTTCAATTTGAGCAGCTGACCCAAATTAGATCCAATACTTGCCGTTGTTCCAACCGATGGACCTTCAAGTCCAACCGATCCACCAAAACCAACAGTTAAAACTGAGGTTAATGCAGAAGCATACATCCCCTTTTTACTCATATTGGCATTTCCCTTAGAAATTGCGTACAACACATTGGGAATACCGTGACCAATATTGGCTTTGATCAACGTTTTGGTAACAAAAACAGCTAAGAAGATTCCTATTAATGGAGTAAAGAAAAGTGTTAGATCAGATACATCTTCTAAATCAGTGCTTATCAGCAACAACTCAACCCAATGCGCTAAGTTTTTGAGGATTACAGCCGCCAATCCAGACAACAATCCAATGACAACACTCAAGATGTAAATGAATTGCTTGTGTTTCAGGTGCTTAACTCGCCATATCAGAAATACTTTGAGCCACTGATCGATCTTATGCTTACCATCTTCGAGCATGAGGCTGCGAAGTTATAGCTTAGCCAGAATTTGAGCAGCTTTTTCTAGAGTTTCATTCTCTTTAGCGAAGCAAAAACGTAAAATTTGATCTTGTGTAGGATTATGATAGAAAACAGATACAGGAATTGAAGCCACTTTATGCTTTTTGGTGAGCATTTCGGCAAATTCAGTATCTTTTTCATCACTGATTTCACTGTAGTCTAACAGCTGAAAATAAGTACCTGAAGTTGGAATCACTTTGAATTTAGAACCTTCCAATTTACTCAAGAAAAAATCACGTTTCTCTTGATACATATTGGAAATGTGCATGTAATTCTCAGAGTTCTTCATAAATTCAGCTAAAGCCAATTGAACTGACGTATTCACTGTAAATACGTTGTATTGGTGCACTTTACGAAATTCGCGCATCAAGTTTTCGGGAGCTAAAATGTAACCTACTTTCCAGCCTGTTGCGTGAAATGTTTTTCCAAAAGAACCAACTACAAAACTGCGTTCAGCTAAAGCTGGATATCTAGAAACACTTTCGTGTTTTTGTTCATCAAAAATGATGTGTTCGTAAACCTCATCACTTAAAATAATGATATCGTTTCCGCTAGTGATACGCTCCAACTGCTCCATGTCGTCTTCAGACAAAATAGTTCCTGTTGGATTATGAGGCGTATTGATTAGTATCATTCGCGTTCTGCGATTCACCAACTTCTTAACCTCATCCCAATCAATTTGGAACTCAGGGCTACGCAGTGGCACATTTACCACTTTACCTCCTGCTAACTCAATAGCAGGTGTGTAACAATCGTAAGCGGGAGTAAATATGATGACTTCGTCTTCTTCTCGAATTACAGCTTGAATAGCTGTGTAGATGGCTTGAGTAGCGCCAGCAGTAACTGTAACTTCAGTATCTGGGTTATACTCAACACCATGAAGCAACTGAGCTTTATGAGCAATTTGGTTGCGCAAAGGAGCCACACCTGCCATTGGTGCATATTGGTTATTTCCGGCCATCATTTCGCGATGAACCAAGTTGATTAGTTCTTCAGAAACCGGAAAATCAGGAAAACCTTGAGATAAATTAATCGCATCAAATTCCTGAGCCATCTTACTCATTACTGAGAAAATGCTAGATCCTACTTTGGGCAGCTTTGAACCGATTGAGTTTGGATATTCCACGTTTTTATAATGCTTATCTCTTTGTTCTAAAGGGCGACAAAAGTAGCTAAATTTACTTCCTATTGACCCTATCTTTAAAGTTTTCAAATATCCATTGAAAACCTGAGTGTTAACCCAATAGATGTATAATTTTCAAATTAATTAACACCGTTTGCCATTTGTAAAACATCCTAAAATGAAATTGAAGGGTGTACATTTGCACGCTTTTCTTTACAGCTATGAAAATCAGAAAAAAGTGGCATTACATTAAAACATGGAAATTGGCTTACCCTGTTATGTTGAGTCAATTTGGCCAGGTAATGGTTGGGCAAGCCGACAGCATTATGGTTGGGCAGCTCGGCACTATTCCGTTGGCTGCTGCTACTTTGGCCAACAGTATTTTTGTGGTGGTAATGATATTTGGGATCGGTGCTAACTTTTCCATCAGTCCGCTTATTGCTAATGCCGTTGGCGAAAAAAACGAGCATCGTATTGCTGCTATATTAAAACATGCATTGATTCTCAGCGGTGTTTTAGGCTTTATTTTGATGGCCATTGTGCAGGTGTTTCTCATGAACATCAACAACATGGGGCAAGATCCTCGTGTTGCCGAAGCAGCTTCTGAGTATTTATTCACCCTCAATTTGGGTATGGTTCCGATGATGTTGTTCTTCAGTATTCGTCAGTTTACAGAGGGACTTTCAATTACCAAACCCGCCATGATCATGACTTTGATCGGAAATACCATAAATATTGGATTCAACTACTTATTGATTTATGGTAAATGGGGGTTTCCTGAAATGGGCCTAGTTGGTGCTGGATGGGCAACCTTTATCTCTCGCTGGGTTATGTTTATTCCATTCTTGATTTATGTGATGAAACAAGAACCTTTTGCTCATCATTGGAGAAATATTGTTTGGAAAGGATGGGATAAACTACTGAGTAGTCGCTTGATAAAAATTGGAATTCCTACTGGTTTGCAAATGATTTTTGAAGTTGGAGCATTTGCATTTGCATCAATGATGACTGGCTGGATATCTCCAGAAGCACAGGCTGCACACAACATTGCTATTAGTTTGGCAAGTATCAGCTATATGATTGCTTCAGGCTTAGCTGCTGCTACAACGGTAAGAGTAGGAAATCAATTGGGAAGGAAAGACTTTCACAACTTAAAAGTCGCCTCAGTAACTTCCTATAAGATTGCCACAGTTGTGATGGTGTTATTTGGTGTGATCTTCTTGGTTTTTAAAGATGCACTTCCGCTACTCTACATTCAAAATTCAGAGGTAACAACCATTGCTTCTCAACTCTTGTTGATTGCCGTTATGTTTCAATTGAGTGATGGATTTCAGGCTATTGCTTTGGCGGCATTGAGGGGCTTAACTGACGTTAAAACCCCAACCATTATAACTTTTATAGCCTATTGGATTATCGCCTTACCCTTGGGTTACGTGTTTGGGATTGTCTTACATAAAGGGGCAATGGGCGTGTGGTATGGGTTGGCTGTTGGTTTAACTGTGTCAGCGATTCTACTGTCGAAGCGATTCTTTTCGCAAGTTTCGAAATTGCATCAAAAATGGTCATAAGGCCTAAAATTTAGATGTTTAAATAATGTTCGTTGTGCTGTGTTAAATCCAAACCAAGTTCTTCTTGTTCTGGTGTAACTCGCATCGGAATTATCGCATTTACCACATAATAAAGCAGGTACGATCCTCCGAATGTAAATACACTTACGATAACTAGCGCTAAAAGATGCTTTAAAAATAAATCTGTTTCTCCGGTAATCAATCCACCATCGGTTGCAAACACTCCTGTTAAAAGCATTCCAACCATTCCACCGATACCGTGACACGGGAACACATCTAACGTGTCGTCTAAAGCAGATTTAGATTTAATGTGTACAGCAATGTTGGATACCATGCTGGCAATAACACCAATAGCAACACTAGCTCCGTAATCTACAAATCCAGCGGCTGGTGTAATGGCTACCAAACCAACAACAGCACCAATTGAACCGCCCAAAGCAGAAGGTTTACGGCCTTGAACAGAGTCATATAGTAACCAAGTTATCATCGCTGCAGCCGAGGCTAAATTAGTATTCACAAAGGAGGTTACCGCGAGGGAGTCTGCGGCTAATGCTGATCCGGCATTAAATCCAAACCAACCAAACCACAATAACCCGGTTCCTAACATGACATATGGTATGTTTACAGGTGTCTCTTGCCCACCATTTTCAACATGTACTTTTCTTCTTCCTAAAAACAAGGCTCCTGCCAACGCAGCCATTCCCGCAGAAATGTGGACTACCGTTCCACCTGCAAAATCAAGCACTCCCCATTGATATAAAAATCCCTCTGGATGCCAAGTCCAGTGAGCTAGCGGAGTGTAAATCAATAAACTAAAAAGAACCATAAAAAGCATGTATCCCCAAAAGCGAACACGCTCTGCAAAAGCTCCTGTGATGAGTGCTGGAGTAATAATGGCAAACTTCAATTGAAAAGCAGCAAACAAAACAAAAGGTATGGAAGAGCCAATACTCGGATGTGAGGCCGTTCCAACACCATCAAACAGGAAAAAAGTGGCTGGATTTCCTATAAATCCACCAATGCTATCTCCGAAACTCAAACTGAATCCTACAACGTACCAGATCAAACTGATTACTCCCAACGCCACAAAACTTTGAAGCATAGTAGAAATCACATTTTTTGAAGAAACCATTCCTCCATAGAAATAAGAAAGACCCGGAGTCATCAACAACACCAATCCAGCTGCGGTTATCAACCAGGCTATATCTCCATGATTAAACATGTCGCCAGTTGCATCTGGATGCTCCGCAGGATAAAGAGCAGCAAGAATGCTGATTAATACAACAAAGGTTAGACTGATTTTCGCATAGAATGAACGAAGTTGTTTTGACATAGTCGCGATACTTTGAGCTTGATTTTATTTATACACGGTTACAACCCTGTTCCCCAACAGGGGTTGATGCACTCAAAAATATATTTTTTTAAATCATAGCCTATATTTTTAGGGGGTATGTTCTGATATTTTTAGTTTTTACTTTCGAATCAACCAAAAATTAACGCACTACAATCCTGATACACGTATTTTTTAATTCGTGTTCATAAACCCAACTGTAAGATTCGGGGGAGTTATTTTGTTACTCCGTGCAAGAACACGTGAGTCATAAACTGAGCGAGGTAATTGATGTCGACTTCAATCTCTGATTGTCTGATGTGAAGAAAAACCTCTGAAGCACCTGAAACCATCATTACCGTGAGTAATTGAAAATCTAAATCTTGTTTGAGCTTAATTTCAGGTTGTTTTTTAAGCTCCTCAACTAAAATTTCAATCAACAACTTCATACTGTTACTGGAATACGAAACTGTGCGAATATGACTTTGGTTGTTGTGATTGAAAGCTGCTAACTCTGGCGTTGATACCATTTCGAAAAAGGCCTGAAACGATTTTAAAGTAAAGTCTTCTAAACTAGAATTCTCTTTTCGAATGGATTTTACCAAATCAATAATTCGGTTGTTGATTTGTTGAATCAACTCCTCTAAAATGGTTTGCGTATCGGTGTAGTAATTGTAAAATGTACCTCTGGCCATTCCGCACGCCTCAACAATATCTGCAATGGTGGTATTGTCAAACCCCTTCTCGGCAAACAATTGCATAGACTCTGTTAAAATCTGCTCTTTACGGTCTTTCTTCTTTTGCTCTCTTAGGGTTAATACCTTTGGTTTCATCTGGAGTTTTTTGGGGACGTTTTGATTGATTTTGTAAAGATACTTTTTCATCCCCAACTAAATTATTGACACTTGTGTCATTTTTATTTGTAACTTCCCACAAACTTCCTAATCAATCAATTATGAACGCGTACATAATTGCCAATGGATTGGTGTTCGATGGTACACCAAATCCTGCTCGGCAAGCCAACATCCTTGTGGAGGATGGTATTATTTCCAAAATTTCAGAGCAACCTATTAATCATCCAACGGCTAAAGTGATAGATGCAACAGGAAAATGGGTAACTCCAGGTTTTATAGATAATCACACACATTATGATGGTGAAATGCTGGTTAAACCCGGACTTGGCGAATCGGTGAGACACGGTGTTTCTACCGTAGTTGTGGGTGGCTGCTCTCTTTCATTCGTTTATGCCGATGTGGAAGATTGCTGCGACATGTTTACGCGTGTTGAAGCGTTTCCGCGTGAGGTATTAAATCCCATTCTAGTCAAACAAAAAAGCTGGAACAATGCCAAAGGCTGGGTAGATCACATCAACCGCTTACCGCTTGGACCAAATGTTGCTTCGTTCTTGGGCCATTCAGATATCAGAGCTGCAGTAATGGGAATTGATCGCTCATTAAACGAGAAGGAAAAACCAACGAAAGCAGAAATTGATAAAATGAAGCAATATCTAGAAGACGCTTTAGATGAAGGCTTCATTGGTATTTCTATGCAGCACAATCCGTGGGATAAAATGGATGGCAGACACTGGTCAAAATTACTTCCAGCGGCATATTCTAAAATGAGCGAAAGGCATGCGCTAACCAAAATTGTACGCAGAAGAGAGGCTCATTTACAAGGTGTACCCAATTTGGTTAATCGAGTTGCTGCACTTTGGTACATGACTCAAAGTAGCGCATTCTTCTGGCGCAAAAAGTTGAAGACTTCTATGGTTGCTATGATGGATTTAAAGGGCGATCCTTACATCCGAAGTTTAATCAGTGGTCTATCTTCTTTCTTTAACAAACTGATGGGAGCCGACTTCAGAATGCAAGCCTTTCCTGTTCCGTTTAGAGTGCTCGCTCAGGGAATGGAATTAGTGATTTTCGAAGAATTTCCAGCAGGAGAGTTAGCCATTCACCTATCTAAAGATCCCAACAAACGCGATATGACGTTATCTGATCCTGAGTATCGCAAAAAATTCAAGAAAAACTACGGAAACAAGTTAGCACCAAAAGTTTGGCAAAAAGATTTTGGCGATGCCTACGTTCGAAATGCTCCCGAGCCTTATAAATCATGGATTGGAAAATCATTCATGGACATTGCCAATGAACGTAACCAACATCCAGTGGATACATTCTTGGATTTGGTGATTGAAATGGACAAGCAAATTGAATGGGAAACAACCATTGGAAATCAAGATCCAACACGATATAAACCGTTATATAACGACCTCAACGGAATTATCGGATTTGCCGATTCTGGTGCTCACATCAACAACATGGCTTTTTACAACTTCCCGTTGCGAGTTATCAAATACGTAAAAGATTCGCATGAGCGTGGTGAGCCGATAATGAGTTATGAAAAAACGGTATGGCGTTTAACCAAAGAAATTGGCGATTTCTTCAACCTAGATGCTGGTCATTTAGCAGAAGGAAAACGTGCTGATATTAATATCATAGATTTTGACAATCTGACTGATGAAGTTCACGAATACCATGAAGCCGAATTTTTACACGGTTGCAACCGATTGGTAAACCGAAACGACAAAGCTGTAAGCATGACCATGATTAATGGAAAAATCGCCTGGCAAAATGGTGATTTCTCACCAGAATTTGGCACAGAAACGTATGGCCAATTCCTAAAAGCTGATCACATCTATTAACTACAGGACTCCCCCCATCCTGAGTAATAACACCCTAAATCCCGACTGATATCTAATGTGAGTCGGGTTTTTTATTTCTTTGAATTTATGAACAGATTGATCAACCTACTACTTCTTTTTCTACCCATGTCAGCATCTGCTCAATTGGTAGAATTCCAACTGAAAACACCCTTTAAACAATTCGGTTTATCTGGGTTTGAAATCTATGTGGATGGTGAAAAACTAGGCCTAACCAATAAATCAGGAATCTGTGTTTTTCAAACTAACGTAAAAGACTCATTCCGATTGGTAAAGACGCCTGTATTAGACACCATTCTCCCAATTGATAGTTCATTCATCTCGTTTTACTGGGAAAATCCTGTTGTAGTATTAGGCTCATTTTCATTTGAGGTTGGAGTTGATCACACAAAACTACTGGCCAATCTATTGAACACAGCACAAGCCAAAATATATACTGCTGACACCCTTCAGAATTTTGAATTACATGTTGAAATCAAAGACTCCAACAGCATAGAAAAATTGGATGGAATCTATCGACAAAAAGAATATGCTTGGGGAACTGAAAAATATGCTCTAGGACAGTACACCGATTTAAAATACAGTTCTCAAAATGTGAAATATGAAAAGTTCAAAAGGAACATTAATAATCGATTTTTTAAATTATACCACCTGATAGCGCATCCATTTCTCGTTCAAATTTCTACTCCAGAAAAATGGCTCAAGAACAAAACCGTTGAGAAAATAACAACCGCAGATAGCACTATCCAATATAAAGTAACAGAGCACAAAAAAAGAAACAAAACCTACTTATTTACATTCGATTCAGACACCAACTACGTACGTTATGAAAGAAGTAGCGAAAATTCAGAGCAAGAAATAAACTCTGTAATTATTGAATTTGAAAATGGCTTGATCTCCACATTTTATGATTTCGGTTTCTATCCCAAGTCTGATAATATTTACTTGATTCATGCTAAAACAATGATGTTAATTCATCCTGAAACCAAAAAATGGTTAAATGCTGAAGGCGGTGGTAGCTTTTTGAAAGAGATCTATGAAGAATATAAAAAACTATAATTCCTTTACCTTAAAATAATCCGCAACCTGTATTAAATCAGTTTTTTACACTCAAAAATTCATTAGGTTTGGTATAACAAAAACCTAACTTGAATGAATCGCTATTTAACTATCCTATTCACTGGGATAATTGCTTTTTCTTGTCAAAGCAAACAAGAAGCTCCTCAGCAAAAACCAGTGGATATTCCTGTCGTAAAAACTACTGTGCAGGATGTTGATCTCAAAAAAGAATTTGTGGGTAACGTATACGGAATGGTTGACATTCCCATTCGTGCTCGTGTTGAAGGATTCCTTGAAGGAATTCACTTTAACGAAGGTAGAAGAGTTAAAAAAGGGCAGTTGCTTTACACCATAGATGCGCAACCTTTTCAAGCATCCGTAGCCGAATCTCAAAGTAAACTAGCCGAGGCTCAAGTTGCTTTAGTTAAAGCAGAAAACGACCTGAAAAGAATCCAACCGTTGGCAGATATCAATGCCGTAAGTAAGGCCGATTTAGATGCTGCCATTGCACAGCGAGATGCCGCTGAAGCCAACGTACAAGCAGCAAAAGCAGGCGTTCAGATCAGCAACATCAACTTGGGGTATACCGAAATCAAATCTCCCATTGATGGCCTGATCGGAAAAACCGTTGCAAAGGTTGGTGAGTTTGTTGGTAGAAGTCCAAATCCAGTAATTCTGAATACCGTTTCGCAAATCGATACCATTCGAGTTGATTTTTACATTACCGAAAACGATTACCTCATTTTAGCCAAAGGTCTTCTAAACCTCAGCGATTCTGGTAGAGAAGCGCAAAGAGACGCCAATAGAGATTTGGAATTAATTCTTGGCGATGGCTCTGTGTACAATCATCACGGAAAAGTTGATTTTATCGATCGCGGTGTTGATGAATCAACAGGAGCAATCATTATTCAAAGCTCATTCCCAAATCCAGATCAATTGATTCGCCCTGGTCAGTTTGGCCGAGTACGAGCTACCATGAGCCACATTCCAAATGCGCTACTCATTCCACAAAGAAGTGTATTTGAATTTCAAGGAAATTTCTTTGTTTGGGCAGTAAATGATAGTAATCAAGTTGCTCAAACTCCCATTCAAATTCAAGGTGAATACAAGGATTATTACATCGTAAATAGCGGAATTAACAAAGAATCAAAAATTGTTTTTGAAGGATTACAATTGATGAAGCAAGGCTTAACCATTGCTCCGTTTGATACTGTTTTTCAATCTAAATACGCTGAAAAATGAGTAATCAACCTGATCACATTTTCTTTGTAAAAAGACCCATTGTGGCAATTGTTATTGCCATTTTTATGGTAGTTGTTGGAGGGGTATCCATCCTCGGACTTCCTTTCGAACAATATCCCAACATTACACCTCCAGTTGTACGTGTAAGCACTGCATTTACGGGTGCAAACGCCATTAATGTTGAGCAATCTGTAGCATCGCCACTCGAGCAAGAAATCAACGGGGTAGAGAACATGATTTACATGAAATCTACCAATGCCAATGACGGAACGATGGCCATCGACATCACTTTTGATGTGGGTACCGATCCAGATATGAACACGGTTTATACACAAACACGTGCCGCAGCAGCAACGCCAAAACTACCTGAAGATGTAAAGCGTATCGGTGTAAAAACCCAAAAATCGATGCCGAATATCCTCATGCTAATTACGCTTTCGGCAGATGATGATTTCTACGATCAAAACTTCTTAGGGAATTACGCTATCATCAATATCAAAGATCAATTGGCACGTATTAAAGGTGTTGGTCGTGTTGATGTTTTAGGCGCCAGTGATTACAGTATGCGTATTTGGGTAAAACCAGATGTGCTTTCAAAATTGGGAATTACCATTCCAGAAATCACATCGGCCATTCAGAAGCAAAACGTTATTGTTCCGGGCGGAAAGTTTGGAGCCGAGCCTGCTCCTGCCGGAACCGAGTATACCTATTCGGTTAGAATGCCTGAGCGTTTGATTAGCGAAGAGGAATTTGGAAACGTAGTTGTTAGAACATCTGCTGATGGGAGTCAGGTTAGGATTAGAGACATTGCCCGTGTTGAATTGGGTGTTGAAACGTACAATACTTTCACTCGATTGAATGGTAAAGATTGCGCCATTATATCTGTTTATCAGTCTCCCGGATCTAACGCGGTTGATTTAGCTGATCAGCTAAAAACTGAAATGGACGATCTATCAACTGGTTTCCCAAGTGGAATCAAATACGATGTATCGTTAGATGCCACCAAACCCATTACCGAAGGAATTAACGAGATTATTGAAACACTCATTATTGCCCTTTTACTGGTGATTTTTGTGGTGTACATCTTCATCCAAGATTGGCGAGCTACGCTCATTCCAACCTTAGCAATTCCTGTTTCATTGGTTGCAGCATTTATGCTTTTCCCATTACTCGGATTCACCATCAACACGCTTTCGTTACTTGGATTAGTATTGGCAATTGGTATTGTGGTTGATGATGCCATCGTGGTAGTTGAAGCCGTTCAAGTGAACATGGAGAAAGGTATGGATGTGAAAACAGCAACCTCACAAGCCATGCGCGAGGTGAGCGCTCCAGTTGTTGCCACTACATTGGTTTTGGTTGGTGTGTTTATCCCTGTTGTTGCCATGAGCGGAATTACGGGTAGCTTGTACCAACAATTTGCCATTACCATTGCGGTTTCAGTTGTTTTCTCAAGTATCAACGCACTTTCGTTAAGTCCTGCATTGTGTTCGGTTTTGTTGAAACCCAAAAGAGAAGTAAAAGGTCCGTTAGGAAAATTCTTCCATGGATTTAATCGCGTTTTCGATCGATCAACGGAAGGTTATACCGGATACACCACTGCTATCACAGGTAAATTCAAAAGAGGACTCGTTTATGTAGGTGCTTTTTTAGTGGCTGCACTCATTTTGGGAAGCCGTGTTCCAGGTGGATTCATTCCAGAAGAAGATCAAGGATACTTTTTTGTGAACGTACAATTGCCAAATGCTTCTTCTTTGCAACGCACCGATGAAATTGCTAAACGTGTTGAATCACTCATTTTAGAAAGAGAAGATGTAGAATACGTAACCAATGCTTCTGGTTTTAGTATGCTTTCTAGTGCGATGATTCCGAACAGCGGTTTCATGTTTGTAACCCTGAAAGACTGGGGCGAAAGAGGTCAAACAGCTGATGAAATCATGCAGGAAATCAACATCCAATTGAATCAACAAATTAAAGGAGCAAAAGCCTTTTGTTTTGGTCCACCAGCAATACCTGGTTTGGGGAATGGTTCAGGTTTCAGCATCATGATTCAAGATAAAAGCGGGAAAGACCCCAGCTATCTAGCTGAGCACACTTACGCATTTGTGAAAGCCATTAACGAAAGACCTGAAATCAGCAATGGATTTACCATGTACCAAGCCACTGTTCCACAGCGATACATGGATTTGAATATTGATAAAATACTGAAATCTGGTGTTGATTTAAGTGAAGTATACACTACATTCAGCGCCTTTTTAGGAGGTGCATATGTCAACGATTTCAATCGTTTTGGACGATTGTACAAAGCCTACATTCAGGCTGAAAATGAATACCGACAAAATGACAAAGGATTGGAATTGTTTTACGTGAAAAACAAAGAAGGAAAATCCATTCCACTCTCTACGTTTGTGACGGTAAAAGAAGTTTATGGTCCAGATTATACCAATCGATTTAACCTATTTAGATCTGCAGAAGTTACGGGTGTTCCAAAGGCTGGTTACTCTTCAGCACAGGCTTTAGATGCACTGGAAGAAGTAGCTAAGGAAGTGCTTCCTTCTGATATGACTTACAGTTGGAATGCAATGAGTTATCAAGAGAAGAAAGCATCTGGTCAGGTAGCAATCATTTTCGCCTTTTCATTGCTCTTCGTATTCTTGATTTTAGCTGCACAATACGAAAGTTGGAGCATGCCTTTAAGCATCTTGCTCGGAACACCTTTTGCCGTATTTGGAGCGTTCTTGTTTTTATGGGTGGCTCGTATGTTTAGCGAGAGTTTTGAGTTTAACATTTTTGCTCAGATTTCCATGGTAATGCTCATCGCGATGGCAGCCAAAAATGCGATTCTGATTGTAGAATTTGCCAAAGAAAACTTCGACAAAGGCATGACCCTATTCGATTCTGCCGTTAGTGCGGCCAAGCTGCGGTTTAGGCCTATCCTGATGACAGCCTTCTCCTTTATATTAGGTGTTTTACCGTTGATTACTGCCAGCGGTTCTGGAGCTGAATCAAGAAAAGTTATGGGAATGGCTTTGCTGGGAGGAATGGGAATTGCTACACTTCTTGGAGTATTTCTCTACCCGATGTTGTTTGTATTGATTGGTCATATAGCGGGCTATGAAGAAAAAAGAGATGCTCAAAAACCTTTAAATCAGCCTGAATCATGAAAAAGTTTGTAGTAATAGCTTCTATACTTCTTCTTGCCGGCTGTAAAATGGGTAAGAACTATAAAGGAACGGAAGTACAAGTTCCTACTGATTTCCGCAATGGTGATTCGACTTTTGTGGTAGAATCAAATACACTCAATATCGATAGCTTAAAAGTAGATTCAAGCGGATTAGACTGGTATGGAATATTTCAAGATCCTGTGTTAGATTCGTTGATTAAACAAGGATTAGAACACAATCAAAATCTTGAAGTTGCTGCACAAAACATATTGATAGCCCAATACAATTTAGGCATCCAGCGAGCTGAATTACTTCCAAAAATTGGAGCTCAAGCAGGAGCCGGAAGAGGTAATTTTCAAGGTGTACTATTAACCGATGAGATCAGCACTTTTTATGGTTTAGGAACCTTAAATTGGGAACTCGACTTTTGGGGTAAATACAGACGATTAAACGAATCTGCCAGAGCACAACTTTTAGCAACAACATCGGGATATCGAGCCACTCAGATCTCATTAGTTTCAAATATTGCAACCACTTATTTCAGCTTGCTGGAACAGAAAGAGCGATTGAGAATTTCTGAAAATACGTTAGCGCTTCGCGATAGTATGTTGTACATCATTGAAGCGCGTTTTGATAAAGGAATTATTGCGGAAATTGATTTGTATCAGGCTCAAATACAACAAGCAATTGCGGCTAGCAATGTTCCTATCTCGCAAAGAGCCGTTGCGCAACTTGAACATCAACTGCACACGTTAACAGGTACAAATCCAAATGGCATTGATGTTCAAACTACTATTTTGAAATACGATACAGCTTTTGAAATTCCAGTAGGATTACCAAGTAATTTATTGGCCCGCAGACCCGACATCTTAGCAGCAGAGCAGCAACTTATTGCACAAAACGCTATGATTGGTGCAGCACAAGCCAACCGTTTACCGAGCATTAGTTTAACAGGTTTACTAGGAGTTGCCAGCAACGAACTTAGTGAACTCACAAGTGGTGATTTAGCCTGGAATTTATCGGGATCATTACTGAGTCCGATATTCTACTGGGGGCAAAACAAACGCAGAGTTGATGTTGAAAGAGCTAAAACCGAACAAGCTGTGAAAAGCTATGAAGCAACTGTAATTGGTGCTTTTCAAGAAGTGGAAGATATTTTAGTGGAAATCAAAACACTGAAGGTTGAATTAGAAGCTCGAAACAATCACGTAAAAGCAGCGCTTGGAGCTCAAAATTTGTCTCAAAGAAGATATGATGATGGCGTAACCAGTTATTTGGAGTTCTTAGAGTCTCAACGCCAGGCATTCGAAGCCCAATTGGCTTATGTTACCGCCAAACAGAGTTTACTCTCTGCTTATGCCAAACTCTACAAAGCATTAGGCGGTGGGTGGAATTTGTAATTAACCTCGCAGGATCTTATTTATAAAAACGTTCATTGAAATAACCTTGGTATAGGTACATTGTGCATATAAAGTACAACAGGGTCTAAGGATACTGTCCCTGTTATTTCAAATCATATACCATAGCAAACTTGTTTATTGACTGTGAATAAAAGGTGTTTGGCCCGGGTAATAACTGCTCAAGGCATAGCAAAGCGGTGAATACCCCTTCATGGGCGGGTCAAACACCTCTTTTTTTGAATAAAAAAAGGCTGTCACATCTCACAGCCCAAGAGGTTGATCCTTGCACGTATACTCGGACCTATAGTTGACACATCTCTCAACTAAAAAAGAGGTTGAGCTTAGCACGTGTGCGCAGCTCGGAAGTACAAAAATATTCATTTCAAATAAGGAAACACTTAAATTTGATATTGGTCAGCGGCTAAGGTCAACGACCCACCTCTTAGATATAGGTTAATATCTAAAACTAGACAGGTATTCTAAGCCTGTCTGGTTTTTAATTGACTCATTACGAAATGCAGAGCTAAGTTAGGATGCTTATTAACCTCACTAATAAATTGTATTGTACATTGGTCAAACACAACACAGGGACATTAGTACCTTATGTCTCAACTGTTGTGAATTGCTTTCAACCCCGAAGGGCTCATGAGTTCATCTGGAATTATACAACCCACGAATAAATTGTATTGTACATTGGTCAAACACAACAGAAGGTTTGATGGGAAGTGTAAGTCTTGTGTTATGAATTGCTTTCAGATTGTATTGTACATTGGTCAAACACAACATACCGTGTTTGACCTTTTTCATTTTCAGGCAGTTACGCTAAATATTAGAATAAAAAAATGAAAGCTAAAAAAGCTCTAATTGCTGGGGCGTATCAGGCTTTTCAGATTCTGCTTGTCCTCTAAAAAATTCCATCATGCCAAACTGTTTGTCCGTTAATTGAAAAATAATCACTTCTCCACGAGGCGGTAAATTTCTTTTTACGCGTTTGATGTGAACCTCAGCATTCTCTCTACTAGCGCAATGACGTGTGTAGATGGAGTATTGCATCATCGTAAATCCATCATCCAATAATCGTTTTCGAAATAAAGTTGCTTGTTTCCGATCTTTCCTAGTATCGGTTGGTAAATCGTAGTATACAAATACCCACATGATTCGATAAGCGTTAAATCGTTCTGTTGATTTCATACATGGTGGAGAATCTTGAACCTAATCCAAAGTTTGAAACTTTGGATTAGGTGATTTCATTAAATAATCGGATATGCAATCTTGCGTTTCTCCCCTTCAAAACACTGCATCAAACTTGCTGTAGTGCGTTGCATGCCCACCATCAACGGGCTTTTACTTTCTTCAATGACTACATCAATGGTTGGAATAATCAGCAATTCTCTTTTCAATTCGGGTGTCAAATCATCTAAGTCCACATCTTGATATTCTTCTATGATATCCAGTACGATCAGATCAACATAAGGTCTGTAAGGTTCCATCACATCATCAGCCAGGCAAAATGCATTGTATTTGTTACGGTGATGAATTCCTAAAGCAGGCAACATACCACTGGCTACAATACTTCGGGCAACCACTGCTCGCAAAATAGCATACCCGTAATTCAACAGATTATTGGGTGGCTCACCATACCGAACTCTTCTGAAACCGCTTTCAGGCCCCAATAACTTAGCCCAATAATTGGCCGCAGCTCTTCCTTCGTAATTGTCAGGATCTCCGCTGCGTACTTTCGAAGACCAATACAACATGTTTTCAACATCAATTCCCAATCGCTCTAAAACACGTGCTTGATTATCTATTTTACACTTTACCGTTTGTTGCCATAGATTTTTACGAAGAGGTTCGGATGCATCTAGCTGATACCTCAGCTTTTCAGTATAAGTATGGTTGGCTGTCATGGGCATAAACAAACCCGATGGCATGTGGCGCGTATCGCAATTCAAGATAGCTGCATTGTTATCGAGTAAGGCTGTTAGCAATGCTTGTGTAATGGTTACGCGTGGATGATCTAAGATAACCATGCCCACATCTTCAATGGGCACTGTTTTGCTCGGTTGAGCTAGCTCTTCGGGATATTCAACTTTGAGTTGTTGTCTTTCTTTTTTCAGGTAGGCTGGGTTTCCGAAATAGAGTGTTTTTTTGATCATGTAGGTTGTTTTTGTTTTCCATCTGAGATTGAAAAAACAATGCCAAACTGGAAAAATCGACAACTAAAAGATACAACTACTTAATTACGTGCGTGTTAACAAAGTAATCTCGACTCGAGATTTTTAGCTTTTCCAAAGTTTGAAACTTTGGAAAAGCTACTTGGATAAAACTGTAGCTTATTCAATCCCCGTAATTTGAGGTGGGTTTCGATGAACAAATTGAAAGTTTGAAGTGCCATCAAAAAGCTCCAACACTTCATCTCGTTGTATAAAAGTGGGGTTATCTGTAATTAAAGTGCTGTATGAACTGTGCGCCCAGTCTTGTGGGTTTGAAACTAAACTTGCTTCCACCGGATTGTGATGGATGTAGTGGATGAGTTTGATTAGGTATTTGGAGTCTGTAACAGCCTTTCTTTTGAAGTTCTTCATGAAAAGGCTTCCTTTTCGGTTGTTCACTTTATTAAAACTCTGTGTGTAAGAACTAAAGAGTTTTGAAAACTGCTTAGATATTTCTTTTGAGAAGTTTTGCTCTTCTAGATTTTCCAAAGTTTGAAACTTTGGAAAATCTCTATTTTGCTTATTGAAGGCTTTAGAATAAGCATTAAAAAAATTGCTGAATTGTTTAGATAATAGACCTGACAGGTTTGGATTTATTTTCAAAATCTGGAATTTTGATTTTGCTTCTAGCTCTTCCAAAGTTTGGAACTTTGGAAGAGCTTTTAATAATTCCTTTTCACTTTTGATCTTCACCAAAAAATGAAAATGATTCGGCATAATACAATAGCAATAGGTTTGAGCTATTGGTGAAATATAAAGCTGATACTTTTCTAAAAAGAAGCGGTAATTCTCTGCATCCAAAAAAAGCCTCTCGTTCCCATTAGCTCGATTGTATATGTGATACATTCTATCTGGCTCAAGTTGTGCTTGTTTATTGTGCATGGTTGAAAATTGAATGCTATTGAACCACCTCCAAAGTTTGAAACTTTGCAGGTGGTTTTTGATTGTATTTTACTTAACCCGAAGAGATAAAACCAGACAGGTTTCAGAAACCTGTCTGGTTTAATTACGCTCTAGAAATGTTCCCTAGTCGATCTACTTTTAATTTGATGCAACAATCTTTTATCATCTGGTCATCCATACTTCTCTCCATCTTATTTAATGAAGAGAATTCCTCTTTATTAACAATAGAAATCGCGACATCATTTCTAATAAAGAAAGATTGTGCCTTTGAAAAGCTTACAACTTTGTAAATTCTATTAACTTTTTCGCTACTCAGATTTCTAAAATCGATGTTAGAAATATCTTCTACTTCATCTTTAGTCGGTACATACACAATGTCATTTGGTGATAAATGAAATAATAATCTATTTCCTTTTTCATCCTTATCAGGCACACTACTAAGCCCTTGTTTCTGCCTTTCAATTACAATATTCAATGGTATGGTTTCGTATATCCTTTTTTTAGTCTTGTTATCAAAATAAATAGCAAAAAACAAGTTAGTACCCTTAGCAGCTTCGACATACTTGGTCTTTTTATTCCCCTCATAGCCTACGGGATACTTAGTTCCAACCTCAAAAATACGAACCTTTAATATTGGCTTATGCGGTTTTCCATCGTTAAAAAAATGAATACTTCTATTCATGTCTTCTATTCCCTCTGGAGAAAAAGCCAAGTCTGGTTTTCCACCTTTACTGAGTAGGTAATTTTTTAAAATCTTTTGTATCCCAGTATCTGTTATAGAATCAATAACTTTTTGATTAAAAGAGGTGTCTAAATTCTTGCGTGTAGCTGTCAATATCTTCCCCTTTGGAACTTTTATTCTAGGTAGTTCAACAAAACCCGAAACTGTTTCTTTATGCATTGGCTTTCTAATAGCCCAATTCACACCTTTTTGCTCAACTTTAACTTTTTTACCATTTTCTATTTTCTCATAATAATTTGTGGCTTTGTTTATTACCCTAAGGTTCTGCTTAAAGCTAACAACAATTCCTTCTAGTTCATTTTTGACATCTACTGTAAAGCCAGACCATGGTTTATTAAAAATCCATTTGTAATTACCATCTTTATCTGGCTTTGTTTTGAAACACAAGCTGTTTTTTAATTGAGTCCTAAGTTCTATTTGCTTTTTCTTTCTTGCCTCACTTTTTAAATCTTCAACTTTTGCAGAGGTGTTATTCAAGTAGTTCACATGACTCCTAGTTGCACATGCTATAACCAATGCATCCATTGCATGATGGCGATGATCAATACGCTTCTTTTGAAATCCTTTAGAAAGTTCTAATGGCACCGTAGGTAAATACTTTTGATACTTATCGTTCCAAGAAGTAAAATCATTGCTCTCTGTCAGCTCATTCATTCGCTGAAACCTAGGTAAGATTAAATCATTCCAAACACCATTTATACCCCAATCCTGTTTTAACTTACTGGTAATTTTACCATTAATAGATATAATGTTATTGGAGTTTACACCATCGTCATTTTTATCAGACCTTACAATATTTGACAAGAGATTTGTAACGAATTTGCTTATATATCGTGTATCGTTCAATTGGCGCTCAATCATTTTATCAGGAATATCTTCCAACAGCAGCTTACTTCTCTTTGATCTATTTTTATGGAAATGGTTATTGACAAATTCGGTATATACTTCTTCATTTAAAATCTCAACCACTCCAAAAACAGTTGAAACCTTTTGACCGTGATGATTTTTTATAAACTCTAAACCTAACTGCCTATCCTTTAAGCTATTTACTTCAGACTCACAAATCACCTTATTACTTATACTATCATCAAAATATCTACTTTGAGGAATAACGTGTTCAATTTCGTATGCAGAAGTAAAAAGCTTATTTAATGGAATAGGCCTACCTGTATATGGCGACTTGTATTTTTGTTCTAACCAAAGTTTGTAACGTTGAATTTCAGATTTTGAAGGCTCAGCTTTATGACTGATTCTTTCTATCTCATCAGGAACATCAATTCCTGAATTAAGTACTCCTTCTTCATATATTTTTAAAGCTTCTTGCTGCATTGGAGAGTAAGGACGTACATTTTCTACTGATTTATCATTTAACAACTCTGATAATATTGACTTGATACGTAAATTGGTATTCTCATTTTCAGCAATCGTATTTGATATTCGCTTACGTTTGTCTGATGGGTTTTTTAAATCGCGCCCAAGCTCGATATGGATCTCATCAAAGAAATCTTTTTCTCCTTTTCCAAACTGATTCCAAATATCTTTTACAACCCTCAATGTTTCTGTAACAACCTGTTCTACAATAGGATTACGCAATGAATGCTGTTTAAATTCACGTAAATAATCATCTAGATCAGCAACCGAACTCCATTTTCCAGCATCACTAGCCTCAGAGTGACGATCGTATACAATGTATTGAGCCAACCATAACTGTAGCCCTTGGAAATGTACATGCTCAGTTAAATTTATTGCCTTTTCACGGACTCTATTTTGAATCTCCTCATCAAATTCACCTGAAATTAATTTATCAATACGAGATTTAATTTTAGAATCAATATTATCCCATTCCCAATATTTGCCCGTTCTCATCAGTGGCAAAAGCTTCTTAATTGCTTTTTCAGAATACCTACCATATTCACTCACATAAGGTTTATGATTTTTAAAACTCTCTTTAAATGAATTTATGTCAATGCTATTTCTATCTGCAAAGGTCTTTAAAGCCTTTTCAAATTCGTTTTTATCTGTTACGGAATAAATAATATGCCACAGTTGCTGCTCAATTTTTCTTGTAAAAAAATCAACTGGTACATTTTCTACCTTTTCTAATCTCCTGCCAATTTCATAGCCCGTTTCATTCATGGGATATTTTTTAGACTTTTCATCTTCTTTATCCTTTGAATCATCAAATACATAGTTCCAACGATATTTAGCAATTTCTTTTGCTAACTCCGTTTTTAAAGCTTTTGGTTTCGCATTTGGGAATTTTGCATTTACTAAAGGTTCAAGGAAATAATTCAAAATGTCTATATGATTAACTTCTTTTTTGGACATCAGAAAACCGAACAACTTTTCTTGATCTTCAGTGCTTTTAATGAATTTTGATGTTAAATCGGCATCATCTTTTTTAGAATAAATTTTTAGGTTATACATCCATTGCCATACCCTAAATTCTTGGTAGTAAGGATTAGATTTTGGAATACCCTTAAGAAATTGAGTTTGCTCTAGTCCGTCTTTAATCTTGTATGTTTTATACTCCAAAGAGCAATTTCCAATTGATGTCTTTTGACTTTTCAAGGGGCGTTGGTAAAAAATAATGTCATTTAAAAACAAGTGAACAAAATCATTCTTGCTTTTTAACTGAAGCCGGTGCCCTTCATTACTTCTGTACAATTCTCTTATGCAGCCATTGTATAAATCGGTTGTAAATAATTCTGGCTGTAATTCAATTTGTTTTTTCAGAATAGCTTTTAATTCTTTCTTATAAAACTTCCTTTCAATAGTGCGAACTAACTTACCTCTTATTTTCTGAGACGGATTTTGTAATAAAGCTTCGTAAATATACGCTCCCACTGTTTTATCTGAATTTATAATTTCTTGTTCCGTTTTCTTTTTAAGTAAAGTCCAATCATCTTCCTTAGGAGCTCGAAAACTTCTTTTCGGCTCACCCTCTTTATTGGTCTTTATAGATCCATCATCATTAACATCAGTAGTTACAATGAAGTCTTTGACTTTTCCCTTCCAATCAGATAAATCAGTTTTGCTTGAACGTCTATATACCCATCCATTTTCAAGAACTAATGAATACCAAGTTTCTCCCTTTTTATTGAGCTCTTCATCTGATTGGATGTCAACAATCTTAAGAGAGTGAAATTCTACAAGTTTATTTGGGTTCTCTTCTTCTTCTTCCCCTCGCAACTGATAATAGCCTCGTTTCTGATTAAAATTGAGAATTATCCATGCTAATTCTTCTTTTTTAATTTTTTGAGTTATGGCTTTCTTACGTAAATAATAAATTGTCCAATCATACGGAATCTTCGAATCATGGCCATTTGCAACAAAAGCTTCAACCATTTCATCAAACGACTCTTGAAAAATAAATTCAAAATTGCCCTTCTCATTTTTATTCCATGCCAGCTTAGGTTCTAGATTTTCTCTGAATTGCCCTAATCTTTTTTCAAAATCTATTTGCAGAGCATAATGTTTTGGAAGAAATCCAAGAACGTTTAGAACTCTATGTAATCTTTCCCTTCGAAGTAAGTGTCTTTCACGTAACCTTCTAACTCCACGATAACTCGTTCTTTCAGCTGTTTGAGAAATTGTATTCCCTTTTCCGAAATCACCGATTAAATCTTGGCTCATTGGAATTATTCGACTTCCGATCCCTAGTATTTTACCTTGCTTTTTCTTAAAATCTTGTTCAATCAAAGCCCATCCAATGGAGTTAGTTCCCAAGTCCAATCCTAAAATTCTTTTCATTATATAGAGGTTATTTTATTATACTTGTATTACAATTTGAAAGCAATTCACAATAAGGATTATTCCGTTGTGAAAACATTTAGTGCCTCGGCTATCTCCGGGGCTTTTTCTTTTCTATTACTTTCCTTTGAAATTCGGTGGTGCAGATTTGAAGTCATTTCACTGGTTTTTGGTTTTAGAGTATTCTAAAATAAGAAGTTTTATTTCAATAAATAAGCCAATTGTTCTCATTCTGGTAAATTAGAATCATTACACACTAGTTAATGATTTGGTAAATGGCTTAAACTTTAAGGGCGGTGAAGCGTTTTTGATAACTTCGAATCTACATTCCTTGAATTATGGAAATAGAAGTAGCCAGAATAAATGATAAATTCCACTTTAAAGCTGGAAATGGATTAGCTGAAATTCCTATTGGAGCGGCAGCATCTATGGGTGATACAGAACATGGTTTTCGCCCGATGCAATTGATGTTAACCGCTTTGGCTAGCTGTATGTCTATTGATGTTTTGAACATATTATACAAGAAAAGACAAACAGTTGATGACTACCGAGTTAAAGTAGCAGCAACCCGCACAGAAGGTGTTCCATCAATATTCAAAACCATAACGGTTGAAATACATGTGAAAGGCGAGGTGAAAGCATCTGACTTTACTAAAGCCATTGAATTAAGTAGAGATACTTACTGCTCTGTCTACAAAATTTTAAAAGAAACTGCCACAATCGAAATCAAACCCATTTTAAATGAAGAAGAACAGCAAACACTTTGAAACGCTGGCCATACGAACACAAATGGAGCGCACCCATCAGAAAGAACATTCGGCTCCTTTGTACCTAACTTCTAGTTACTGGTTTGAGTCGGCTGAAGAAGCAAAAAGTCTCTTTGCTGGTGAACAAGAGGGTAATATTTATTCGAGATATACCAACCCGAATAACAGCGAACTTGCAGAAAAACTCTGCCTACTTGAAGGTACCGAAACTGGATTTACTACTGCAACGGGTATGGCCGCTGTTTATGGTACATTTAGCGCTTTGCTCAAACAGGGTGACCACATAGTTTCATCAAGTGCCATCTTTGGAAATTCATTTAGTGTAATAACTGAAATTTTACCCAAACAAGGGGTTGATTTCTCTTTGGTTCCTGTTGATGAGAACGAGGCATGGGAAAAGGCAATTACTCCTAAAACGAAGATGTTGTTTGTGGAGTCACCTTCAAACCCAACTTTAAAGATTGCTGATTTAGCATTCTTAGGAGAATTAGCCAAAAAACATGAACTGATTTTGGTTGTAGACAACTGCTTTGCTACTCCATATCTGCAACAACCAACGAAATTCGGAGCTGATCTAGTTTTACATTCAGCAACAAAATACATCGATGGGCAAGGCCGTGTTTTGGGTGGTGCCATTTTGGGCAAGAAACAATACGTTGATGCTTGCTTTGACTTTGTAAAGAAAACGGGAGCTGCTCTCTCGCCATTCAATGCTTGGGTACTTTCTAAGAGTTTAGAAACCTTGGCTGTTCGAATGGACAGACATTGCGATAATGCCGAAAAAGTAGTTGATTTCTTAGATCAAAGCGATGATGTTGAAGCAGTGCTTTATCCGTTTCATCATTCCAATCCAAGAGTTGAAATTGCCAAAGCACAAATGAAAAAAGGCGGTGGACTTGTGGGTTGTTTAGTAAAAGGTGGATTAGACAGAGGTAGAAAATTCTTGAATGCTTTGGAGATGATTTCGCTTTCAGCAAATTTGGGAGATACGCGAACTATTGCAACGCATCCGGCATCAACAACACATTCAAAAATGACTGAAGAAGAACGATTAGCTGTTGGAATTGAAGCTGGTTTTGTTCGTTTTTCTATTGGGTTAGAAAATGCTGATGACATCATAACTGATATCGCGCAAGCTTTAAAAGCTTCCAGATAAATTAAACCGGTATAAAGTAAAAAGCATCACTTCAATTGGAGGTGATGCTTTTCTGTTTTATGCACTTAAGAACACTGTAAACTGTGCTCCTTTGTTTTCGCCTTCGCTGTGAGCTTCAATTTTCCCGCCTTGTTTTTCGGCAAGTAACCGAGAGAGGTATAAGCCTAATCCACTTGATGATTCACCCATCGTACCTTGTTTACCGTACTTCGTAAACTTATTGAAAATGTGCTCTTTCACTTCAGGATCAAAACCCAAACCTTGATCAATTACAGATAAAATATACTGCCCATCTTCTTGTCGACCTTTAATACGAATCAAGCCTCCTTTGTGTGAAAATTTAATGGCATTTGTAACCAAATTATCAATGATGTGCTGCAAAAATTCGGGCTGACATCTTATTTCATCACTTGGAGAAACAAGTAACTCAACTCTTAAATCTTTTTGCTCAATATTAGGTTGGTGTACCTTTAATTCGGAATTTATGAACTGATGGATTAAAATAGGAGAAAGTGATTTTTCACTTATTCCAATGCTATCCGTTTTTAGCAATAAGAGCGTATCTCTTAAAATATTAAGTGTTTTGTTTCCTAACTTTTGAAGCTCGTGAGCCTCCATTTTAATGGTTTCATCTTTGGCGTCTAGTTCCATAACCTCACTGAGATTAATCATTGTACCTATAGAACTTCTGATATCGTGAGAGATTAAACCAATAATGTCTTCTTTCTCACGAATTACCCGATCAGTTACTTTAATGGTAGCTCTTAAGTCTTTTAAAAGCTGACCCATTTCATCATTGTACGAAGTTGGAATGGTAATAATCTCCTTCGATTCTCTGTATTTTTTCAAAGCTTCAGATGCTAGGGATACTGGCTTGATCAATTGATTCAAAACCCAAAGTGTAATTCCTGTAGCAACCAACGTTAGCGCCAATACAATTCCAATAATTTCTCCATTTGTAAAAGAGCCATTCGTACTGAAAAGAATAAACAGTATCACTCCAATTAAAGGAATGTGTATACCTAAAAAAGTGATGATTAAAAATTTGTGAGCGTATGATTTAAGCCAACTGATTTGGTTTAAAAAAGAATATATTTTCATAACTAAGAGGAGCTGATTGATTGAGAACTGTAAAAATAACCCGCTACCTATTAACTGTAGAGATTTAACACAACTGATTGATAATCAACAAAAATTAAATTTCAAAACAGATAATAATTCTGAATTTACAATAAAAGCATAGCTTTAATTCTACTTAAAGAGCCACTTTTCGAGTTTCTGTTAAACCATTCTGCAAATGAACTTGAACAATGTACACTCCGTGATTATCAACTCGGAAGAAATAATTAGATTGATTGACTTTGGCACTATGAATTAATCTGCCTGAAAGGTCATACACAGAACACGATTTAATGGATGCATCACTAATGAGTTCAGCAGCTTTGTTTTTTGGTATAATTACCACTTGATTAGAAGCTACCGATTCAATTCCAGTAAAGTTTGAATCTGGCGGAGCTAAAAGATCTTCACACTCATCAGGAGTTCTTTCTAAAACCCTCTGAATCAACAATTCGAAACGATTTTTATAGGTGTTTGCGTTGAGGTTTATAGCCGATAAATCAGAAACCAATTGCAACGTCTGATTTTCTTTATCACGCAACAACAGCTTTAGATTATCCCAATCACCTTTTGTTGAGTCTAAAACCAAGGTGTAAGCTCCATCAGCTGGAATCTCAAAACCTAACAGAATACGCTTAGATTGGTTAAAATTTATGGGTTCAATACTTTGGAATACGAAATCACGATCATCAATGCTTGTGTAAGCGTTAAAACCATTCCAATTGTACATTTTGCTGATGTCGTAAACATAATCTACACCATCAGATGCATTGGCATCAATATAAACTCGAAATGCATCAGAAAGTCCGTTTCCTTCTAAATGGAAATAAGCCACCTGATGATTATTTGACGAACTTCTGAAAGTTGTGTTATCTCCATCGCGCATGGCATTGGTAAAGCTGACAGTTCCATCGTTTAATGCTTCAACAAAAAATCCTTGAGCAGAGCCAATGTAAATGTTATCACCAGATGTATATGTCTCGTATTGACCACTGGTTAATGATCCTCCAGAGCGCACATAAAAGTAAACAGCATTGGTAATATCACCCGTTCCACCATTGTAATTCGTAGAAAGAAAATCGTCTAAAGAAATAGCACTCGGATAAGGATTTCCGATCAAATTCCAATCGTTACCACCTGATGAAGGGTCAGTAACAGAATCGGTTTCTACAACACTGTAAGTATAAGTTCCGTTGTTGATTTCTCCGGTAAAAGAACGCGTGGTATTTGTAGGAGAACCGGGCATTAAATATCCTCTGGAAATATCCATAATTCCATCTGCTCCATTCGTTGCCAAATTAGATGCTGACCAAGTTCCCGTATTTCCCAAACAACTCCATGAATTACCCAACTGAAAATCGTATCTCCAATCTTGAATCACTTCATCAAAAACGAACATATCGCAGTGATTACTACCCGTAAAAACGCTAGTTAAAGTTGCCGATGAAATGGGAGAACTCCACAAATTGTAATCTGTTGAATCATTTAGTCCAGCCCTTTCAATGATATAGCTTCCAGAGCAAGCTGCATTTAAATCTGCAACGCTAGTTTGAATGATTGAAGCACCGTCTTTCACCGTAATTTCGCCATTGTTATGGAAATAACCATTTACCGTAAGGTCAGTTCCGCTAGTTAACTCAACCGATCCGTGTGGCACTTTAAAATTTTCAACCTCTGCATCTGCTGTAATTTGAGCTCCATCATCTAAAATCAGTACATCTAGTGTTCCTGTTGAACTGTTGGGTTGATTTGGAGTCCATGCATTTTCAGAAAAAACGAGTCCATTGTGCTGACCTCTCAAATACAAATTGTCAACCGCTATATCTTCACCTCCAGCATTTATGCTCATGGTTAAACGTATGTCCATTGCAGAACCCGTGCTGGAAATTGAAGTGTAAAATGTTTGAAATTTACTGTACAGCAAAGCTCCAGTTCCAGTGCCGTTGAAGTCATGATCTCGAAGGAAGTACGTGTTGACTCCTGTTCCTTCGTTATTGAATGCCATAAGATTTGTCCACGAACCTCCATCAATGCGATACTCAATTAAGAAGGCATCAGAAGCGTCCATAAAACCAGCTCCATCAGAAGCAATGTCAACTGAAAAAACCAAATCGGTTAGGTCTTCAATGTAGATATCTGTCCAAGTTAACTGACTTGGAGAAGCGCTTCCTGCCCAGCCTCCATCATCAACATCTTGACCAGCTATGAAATCACCCGAAATTTCTGAGTAGTCTTTATCGATATTAGATCCATCTGTGATTTGAAAATAATCAGCCGAACCATCATTTCCCATTCCACCTGCGGTTACTGAGAATTGCGTGTTATTATCAAACGGTTCATCCCATATACCAACATATTGCCCGGGAGTTACGTCAACAGAAACACCCGAAGACCAATCGGAACCTAACCTGGTAAACACTTTAAAATGATAGGTAGAATTGTTGGTTAAACCTTGAATATCTAACGCTGAACCATTCCCGAAATAAACAATGTATTCACCAGCACTCAACTGAGTACCATTGCTAAAAATAGAACTTGCCTGATATGATGTTCCATTTCCAGTAGGGGATACAGATACTGCTGAGCTCTCACGCGCAACAACCAAAACCTGATCAAAACAGGTGCTGTTATCCCAAAAGATATGTGCCTCGTTATCGCTAGAAACAGCACTTAAAAATGACACATCTCCTGCAGAACCACATGTGTTTACACTGAAATAAGTGGTATCGAATGCGATTGGAGTACTGCTAGTATTCCAGTTATATCCGAGGAATAGAAACTCCAAAAAACTACTCTTGGTAAATCCCGTTCTAGTACCATTATAAACGGCATTGTTCGCACCCGTTAAAGCAGCATAAATTCCGTTGGATAATCCAGTATTGGCAAATGTTCCAGCGTAGGAACTATCTCTTCCCATGAAGCTTAAAAAAGTAGGATCTCCTGTAGAAGAATTGTTGTCTGTTTGATACAGAAAAACACCATCACCGCTAGACGCGATGTTGAATGATCCGCTAATTTGAGAGACGGTTCCTCCAACAGAAGCACCAGAAGCCGATAATGCGATAACTGTTCCTGGATTGACTTGTGGTGTTAACCAACTCTTGGTTCCTTCAGATGAAATAAAGGCTGATCCGTTCCACTGTTTATCGGTGAAAAAGACCGTTTCACCACTTGGTATGGTATCTAAAGCTACTACCAAAAGAGTATCTGAATCGGCATTCCAACCGATGAGCGACAAATTACCTTGAACCAAGGATTGCGCTTTAGATTCTTGGGGAATGAAGGCCGTTATGAAAAACGTTATTGCAAAAAGGAATGTAGAAAATTGATCAGGTAAGGTTTTCTGACCGAACATAAGCTTTGGGTATTTAACAGGTGTTGCGATTGATACTCAAATATAAGCATTTGATTTACAATAGGTTTTCCAATACCCTAACCCAACTTTACCATTAAGTTATGAAACAGGTTTTAGATTCAACAAAAAGGCGCAGTCAAAAATTTGACTGCGCCTTCTAATATTGTAATCTATTTCTAGACTCTTATAAAACCATTTTTCGCGTCACAACTGAGTTGTCTTGCATTTTAACGCGAATGATGTATGCTCCATTATTTTGAACATTCACATGAGCTGAATGATCATTTACTTGTTTGTTTTCAATCATTCTACCCGAAAGATCGAAAAGTGAATACGATTGAATATTTGCATCACTAACTAATTCAGCGGCTTTGTCATTCATAATAATCACTAGCTGATTTTCTGATACTTCTTCTATACCTGTTGCATCTGAATTTGGTGGAGTTGAAACTAGAGATCCCGTTTCAGGATTTTCAGAAAATACACGTTGAATAAACAATTCAAATCTGTTTTTATATGTATCTGATGTCAAGTTAATTGCAGATAAATCCGAAACCAATTTCAGTGTTTGCTCTTGTTTGTCACGCAACATCAATTGGATGTTATTCCAATCTCCTCTGGTTGAATCTAACACCAAAGTATAATCACCATCAGTTGGAATTTCAAAACCTAAGGGAATACTCTTAGATTCATTAAAGTTTATTGGTTCAATGCTTTGGAACACAAAATCACGATCATCAATGCTTGTATAAGCGTTGAATCCACTCCAATTGTACATTTTACTGATGTCGTAAACATAATCAACACCATTAGAAGCATTGGCATCAATGTAAACACGAAAAGCATCAGATAGTCCGTTTCCTTCTAAATGGAAATAGGCCACTTTAGGATTACTTGATGAACTTCTAAAAGTGCTGTTATCACCGCCTCGCATGGCATTGGTAAAGCTTATTGTTCCATCGTTGATTGCTTCAACAAAAAATCCTTGTCCAGATCCAATGTAAGCATTGTCGCCAGTTGTATATGTTTCATACATTCCACTGGTTAGCGAACCGCCAGATCTAACATAGAAATATACTGCATTGGTAATATCACCAGCGCCACTGTTGTAATTTGTAGCTAAGAAATTGTCAACCAATACTGCTCCTGGATAAGGATTTCCTACCAAGTTCCAGTCGTTTCCTCCAAAAGAAGGATCGGTAACCGAATCTGTTTCTTGCACATTAAACGTATACGTTCCGTTGTTGATTTCTCCTGTGAATGTTTTTGTTGTATTTGATGGAGATCCAGGCATTAAATAACCTCTAGCTACATCCATGATACCATCAGCTCCATTGGTCATTAATACCGATGAAGGCCATGTTCCGGTGTTACCCAAACAATTGTATGTTGAGCCAGCTAAGAAATCGTATCTCCATTCTTGCTCTACTTCATCATAAGCATACATATCGCAGTTGTTACTTCCTGTAAATACAGTAGTTAAAGCTGCAGAAGAAACAGGAGAACTCCACAAATTATAATCCGTTGAATCGTTGTAACCTTCACGAACAACTACATACGATCCTGTACCTGAATTACCATCAGAAGAGGCCGTTTGTGAAATAGAAGCTCCTGAATTCACAGTGATTGTACCGTTGTTTTCGATATCACCATTAACAATGATATCAGCGCCATTGGTAATGGTTAAAGCAAATCCGGCAGGAACTCGAACATTATTTACTTCTCCATTTGAAGTTACGGTTCCAGAAGTTTGAATAACTAACGCATCTGATCCACCTGTTGAACCTGAAGGAGATTCAGGATACCAAGTGCCATCAAAGAATACTAAGCCATCATAATTTCCTTCAAGTGAAAATTCATCAAAGGCAATGTCTGCTCCGCTATCATTTAAATACAGTGTTAATCTGATATCTAAAGATGAACCTGTTTGTGCAATAATTGCTGCAAAAGATTGAAAGCTAGAAGTCAGTTGAGTTCCTTCTCCAATGCCGTTGTAATCGTTGTCGCGCAAGAAATTGGTGTTTGAACCACCATCATTAGCAAATGCTAAGAATTTTGTCCAAGAACCACCATCAACTCGATATTCAAAGTACAGAGAATCGTCAGCATCAATGCCACCAGTTGATGCGAAAGAGCCATCAAAAGTTAATGATGAAAATCCTTCTATGAAGATATTACTCCATGTAATTTGACTTGGAGATGCACTTCCTGACCATCCACCGTTATCAATATCCTGGGCTGCGAAATAATCTCCAGTTGTGTTTGAATACGATACATTGATGTTTGAACCGTCAGTTATTTGAAAATATGCTCCAGTTCCGTTGTTTCCTTCTCCGCCTTGTGTAACCGTATACTGACTGTTGTCGTCAAACGGCTCATACCAATATGTTCTTGGAGCAAATGGCTCTGCACTAGTTGTTACACCGCTACTCCAATTTGAGTCGTTTGTTGTAAAAACTTCGAAGTGGTAGGTTGTTCCGTTGGTTAAACCAGAAATAGTAACCGTGCTATCAGTTCCTTTGTAAACCACATACTCGCTAGAACCCAAATTGGTTCCGCTTCCAAAAGTTGCGTTGGCTGTATATGAACTTCCATCACCTGAAGGAGTAGCCGTTACAGCAGAATTAGCCTTAGCAACTACTAAAACATCTGAAAAACATGCACTGTTTGTCCAATTAAGTGTTACCTCTGCATCATCTACTTCTGTAGATAAGTTAGTTACATCAACTGGAGTACAACCAGCGAAAGAAAATGGGGTGTAAATAAGATTATTAGAACTACCACCTACAGTCCAGTTTGTTACATCATACAACAGTGCTAAATAACCAGATTTATCTAGGCCTGATCTTGTTCCTGCATAGGCACCGTTTTTAGACCCCAACAAGATTGCATAATTTCCATCTGATATTCCTGTACCAGAAAAGCTTCCTGCCTGCCCCGTCCCATTACCAACGAAGCCCAAAAAGACTGGTGTTCCGTTATAAAGCCCATTGCTTGTTTGATAAATATAAACGCCATCAGAATTGTTGTTGAGTTCCATTGCCCCCTGAACAGACGTCATCGTTCCTCCAGCAGATGAGCTTAGATTAGTAACATCTAGTTCAGTAATATCTCCCGCAGTCATACTTGGAGCAACCCAACGAATAAATCCTTCGCTGCTGTTGGCTGGAACAAATGAAGTTCCATTCCACGAATTATCTGTAATAAAAAATGTTTCTCCAGCAGTAATGTCTTCTAGCACAACCAATTGAGCTTCATCTGCTTGAACATCTAAACCTGTAAATGCTAAATCACCCAATGAACGGGTTACTTGACCTTGAGATTCAACTATAGAAAACGCAAGTAAACCTAGTGAGAGAATTACAGAATTACCAAAAAGAAGAGTACGACCAGGTTTAAGGATTTGATCGATAAATCTCATATAAATAGAATAAATTTTGGTTAATGACATAAAAGTAAAATATACTGAGCTAAATTAAAACATGTGATTTATTTGATAGTATCAATTGTATGTATAAACTAATAAATTTTGGTTATTAATTTCCAGCTGCTACTTTGAGCTTAGGAGCTATAATTAAACTAGTTAATGAAATTGCAACTGATATTATTCCAACATAACTGAAGTTTAAAAGTTCACCACTTTCTGCCTGCACTACAATAAAACCAGAAACTAATGAAGCAGTTCCAGCAGATAATTGCTGAAAAGACGATTTTACACTCATAAAACTTCCTCTAGTTTGGGGGCTAACTGCTGCTGTAGTCATCGTTTGCATTGGTACCATCCGCGCATTTGCAAGCACAAAGAATAAAGTAGTTACAATTAGCGCAATATATAGTGCCACATGTGGGAGGTTGGTAAAAATAAGTATCGGAATTGCTGAACTTATTAATGCTATTGTAAAAACCTTATTGGCTCCAAAACGGTCAGTTAATCTTCCAGCCCATGGACCAGTAAACATAACCGCTCCGCCACCGAACATATAGAGAAGCGCAATGTTATCGCTTGTAAATCCTACGTTGCTAATCATGTAAGGTGCAAAAAAGGGAACGATCATGAATTGACCCATAATCAATACAAATCCCATAAAGAGCGCCAACACCTGATTTGTATCGCTAAATATATTTTTCAAAACCTGAAGTGGATTTACAGCAGAAGATTCTCCAATATGACCTTTCATGGTTGGCATTATGAAAAACGCTGCAATTGAAATTAACAGCCCCAAACTCCCTAAAAACAAAAATGGTGTATGCCACTCAAAGTGACTTGCTAGATACAAACCAATTGGAACACCCAAAACAGAAGCCATTGCAAAAGCAGCCATCACAATCCCCATGGCTTTTCCACGCTCTTTAAACGTATATAAGTCGCTTACAATAGAAAGAACTAGTGCACCAATTACACCGCCAAAAAATCCAGTTAAAATGCGTGCTAAAACCAACATTTCATATGAATTTGCCAAAACCACACTCAATGTTCCAAGTGTAAAGCCAACGTATGTTGTAAGAAGCGCTTTTTTACGATCGAAGCGATCAATTAAAAATGCTGAAAAGAAACCCGAAACACCAGCACTAAACGTGTAAGCTGATACAATAACTGTGAATTGCTGTGGAGTTATTCCGAAAATTTTCATCAGCTGATCGCCTAAGGGCATCATAATCATGAAGTCTACCAAATGGGTAAAATTCATGGTAGCCAACATGTAAAGCAAAATAGATTTTTTAGGCACAAGCTTGATTTATACGGAATGGAAAGAACTATAAACAACAGATTTTCAAAAAGGTTACATAATATCATAAAAAAAGCCCCCGATCAGGATTGATCGAGGGCTATACCAAAAGATAATTGGAATATAATTATTCGCCTGCTAATGCACTTACAAAGAACTCACGGTTCATGCGAGCGATGTTTGAAAGAGAAATTCCTTTCGGACATTCAATTTCACATGCTCCGGTGTTGGTACAGTTACCAAAACCTTCTAAATCCATTTGGTGAACCATGTTTTTAACACGCTCAACAGCTTCAACTTTACCTTGTGGTAAAAGGGCGTATTGAGAAACCTTAGCTCCAACAAACAACATTGCTGAAGAGTTTTTACAAGTTGCTACACATGCTCCACAACCAATACAAGTTGCAGCATCAAATGCTTTATCTGCATCAGCTTTAGGAACTGGTAATGAGTTAGCGTCTTGTGTGTTACCTGATGTATTTACTGAAACGTAACCACCAGCATGTTGAATACGATCGAATGAAGAACGATCAACAATTAAATCTTTAATTACAGGGAATGCTTTTGCTCTAAATGGCTCGATGTAAATCGTATCGCCATCGTTGAACATACGCATGTGTAACTGACAAGTAGTAACCCCTCTATCCGGACCGTGTGCTTCACCATTGATGAACATAGAACACATTCCGCAAATACCTTCTCTACAATCGTGATCGAATGCTACCGGATCGTCTCCTTTAGCAACCAATTCTTCATTTAGAACATCCATCATTTCTAAGAATGACATGTGTTCTGAAATGTCGCTTACTTTATATTCAACCATACGACCTGCATCGTTTGGTCCGTTTTGTCTCCAGATTTGTAGCGTTAAATTCATCTTCTTAGATATTTTGTATTGAGTATTGAGTAATTAGAATCCTAACACCTCAATACATGCATCTATTTATAACTTCTTTGTTTTAATTCAATGTCTTTGAACTCTAGGTTCTCTTTGTGAAGAACAGCATCAGCTGGCTCGCCTTTGTATTCCCAAGCAGCAACAAATGCAAAATCTGTATCATTACGCTTAGCTTCACCTTTTTGCTCACCATCTAGTTCAACAGACTCTTCTCTAAAGTGACCACCACATGATTCTTCACGTTGTAAGGCATCTCTAGCGAATAGTTCACCCAATTCTAAGAAATCAGCTACACGTCCTGCTTTTTCAAGCTCTGGATTTAATTCGTCAGCTTTTCCTGGAACTTTAACATCTTTCCAGAACTCTTCACGAATAGCTTTAATTTCTGCCATGGCTTCATTTAAGCCTTGGGCGTTACGAGCCATACCAACCTTATCCCACATTACTTTACCCAAGCGTTTGTGGAAATGGTCTACGGTCTTCGTACCATTATTATTGATAAAGAAGTTAATTCGATCTTTTACAGCTTTTTCAGCTTCATCAAACTCAGGCGTATTCGTTGGGATAGCTCCTGTACGAATATCGTGAGATAGATAATCACCAATAGTATATGGCAATACGAAATAACCATCAGCTAAACCTTGCATCAATGCAGAAGCACCTAAGCGGTTAGCACCGTGATCTGAGAAGTTTGCCTCACCAATTGCGTAACAACCAGGAATGGTTGTCATCAAGTTGTAATCTACCCAGATACCACCCATTGTGTAGTGTGTTGCTGGATAAATTTTCATTGGTGTTTTGTATGGGTTCTCATCCACGATTTTTTCATACATCTGGAATAAGTTACCATATTTATTTTCAACCACTTTCTCACCCATTTCAAGAATTTGCTCTTTGCTTGGATTTGAAATACCGTGGATTTGAGCTTGCTCTTTACCGTAACGCTCAATAGCAGATTTAAAATCTAGATAAACCGCTTCGCCTGTTTCGTTAACACCGTAACCGGCATCGCAACGCTCTTTGGCAGCTCTTGATGCCACATCACGCGGAACCAAGTTACCAAATGCAGGGTAACGTCTTTCTAGGTAATAATCTCTTTCTTCTTCAGAAAGGTCAGTTGGTTTTTTACGTCCTTCGCGAATGGCAAGAACATCATCCATGTTTTTAGGAACCCAAATACGACCATCGTTACGCAACGATTCTGACATCAAAGTCAATTTCGATTGATAATCACCTGAACGTGGAATACATGTTGGGTGAATTTGCGTGTAACAAGGATTTGCGAAGTATGCTCCTTTTTTGTGGATTTTCCATGCTGCTGAAGCATTTGAACCCATTGCGTTTGTTGAAAGGAAGTAAACGTTTCCGTAACCACCTGAAGCAATAACTACTGCGTGTGCACTGTGTCTTTCAATTTCACCAGTAACCAAATTACGAGCGATAATACCACGTGCTTTTCCATCAACTACAACAACGTCTAACATTTCGTGACGGTTGTACATTTTGATTTTACCACGAGCAATTTGACGGTTCATTGCTGAGTAAGCACCCAACAACAATTGCTGACCCGTTTGTCCTTTAGCGTAGAAGGTTCTTGAAACCAATACCCCACCGAAAGAACGGTTATCTAACAAACCACCGTAATCACGTGCGAAAGGAACACCTTGAGCAACACATTGATCGATAATGTTTGCAGATACTTCAGCCAAACGGTAAACGTTAGCCTCACGAGAGCGGTAATCACCACCTTTTACAGTATCGTAGAATAAGCGATAGGTTGAATCACCATCACCTTGATAATTTTTTGCAGCATTGATACCACCTTGAGCAGCAATAGAGTGCGCTCTACGTGGCGAATCTTGGTAAGCAAATGCCTTAACGTTGTAGCCAAGCTCTGCTAAAGTAGCAGCAGCTGAACCACCAGCTAAACCAGTACCTACAACAATAACATCGATTAAACGCTTGTTAGCAGGGTTTACCAGATTAATCTTGTTTTTGTGGTTTGTCCACTTTTTATCTATCGGCCCTTCTGGGATTTTTGCATCTAATGTTGACATATCAAACAGCGTTTTTCAAATTCTTAAAGTGATTGAACAAAGTGCCAAACAGCAACTAAAGCAAATCCGGCAGGCACCAAAATTGAATACCAGGTTCCAAACCCTTTTACAAAAGGCGTGTACTGTGGGTGATTTGCACCCAAAGACTGAAACGCTGATTGAAAACCATGACTCAAGTGAATTCCCAACAATACAAATGCAGCTACATAAATAACTGTGTAAAGTGGAGAACTGAACAATCCAACTACTAAATCGTAGTCTGAACTGTAAGGAGTCATATCACCGAATTTCAACACCCAGAAATAATCTTTCAAGTGCAAAACGATAAATACCAACACCAACAGGCCAGTAACGATCATACTACGCGATGCAAAACCAGAGTTTGCAGCTGCGTTGTTTTTCACGTACTTAACCGGACGTGCATCAGAATTTTGTTTTGTTAGCTTGATTCCCATGATGATGTGAATCAAAAATCCAGCAGCCAATACATACTGCATGACTTGGATCAATGGGTTTGTAGCCATGAAATGCGAAGCCTCGTTAAATGCTTCAGGATCTGACGATAAGGTTAATAAATTGATTGAAAGGTGGGTTAATAGAAACACGATAAGGAAGAAGCCTGTAAAGGCCATCACGAACTTTCGCGCGATTGAAGTTTTGACAATTCCAGTTGGAGCACTCATATTTTCAATGATTTTTACTGAAACAAATGTAATTATCCACACTTTTTCTTGAAGCCCTTTTTGTTATTCAGATTAATTCTACATAACAAAAGGTTTTCGAAGTTTCTGTGACTCAGGTAACAACTCAATATCAAAAAAGTTTAGACCCCACATTTCTATGCCAGTACGCTATTCCTCATACCTTTGACCAAAATTTAAGCTTTATGAAATACTCCAGAATAGACAGCAACTTGTTTGTGAAGAATCGCAAGAAGCTGGCAGACAAAATGGATAACAAATCGCTTGCCGTATTCAATTCTAACGATATTTACCCTACTAGTTCAGACGGAACGCTTCCTTTCAAACAACATAGCGACATCTTTTATTTAAGTGGTGTAGATCAAGAAGAAAGTATCTTGGTGGTATTTCCTGATTGTCATGATCCTGCACTTCGTGAAGTTTTGTTTTTACGCGAAACCAACGAGCATATCGCTGTTTGGGAAGGTGCCAAATTAGATAAAGACGCTGCTTTTGAAACCTCAGGAATCAAAACGGTTTATTGGTTAGATCAATTCGAAACCATTTTTACCAAAATGATGGCCGAAGCAGAGAACGTTTACATCAACCTTAACGAACATTTACGTGCTGGAACGGAAGTTGAAACACGCGAAGATCGCTTCATCAAGAAATTGAGAAACAAGTATCCAGCGCATACCTATAAAAGATCAGCTCCAATTTTACACTACATCCGTTCTATCAAAGAACCAGAAGAAATTGAGTTGATGCAACACGCTTGCAACATTACCGAAAAAGGTATTCGCAGGTTGTTGAAATTCATCAAACCAGGTGTTTGGGAACACGAGATTGAAGCTGAATTGTATCACGAGTTCATCCGAAACAGAGCTAGTGGATTTGCTTACCAGCCGATTATTGCATCAGGCGGAAGCGCTTGTGTGTTACACTACATCGAAAACAACAAAGAGTGTAAAGATGGCGATTTGATCTTGTTGGATGTAGGTGCTGAGTATGCCAACTACGATTCTGATTTGACACGTACTTTGCCTGCAAACGGAAAATTCTCTCCGCGTCAACGCGAAGTTTACGATGCAGTAATGCGCGTGAAAAACGAGTGTTTCAACATGTTAAAACCGGGTGTTACACTTCCTGAATATCACAAAGAGGTTGGAAAATTGATGACCAGCGAATTGATTGGTTTGAAATTGTTGGATCAAACGGATGTGAAAAACGAAAATCCGGCTTGGCCAGCTTACAAAAAGTATTTTCCACACGGAACATCGCACTACATTGGTTTAGATACACACGATGTGGGTAGTTGGGTTGAACCAATGGAAGAAAACATGGTGTTTACCATTGAGCCCGGAATCTACATTCCTGAAGAAAACATTGGTATTCGTATTGAAGATGATATTGTTATTCGCTCGGGTGGAAACTTCAATTTAATGGGTAACATTCCTATTGAAGCAGACGAGATTGAAACCTTAATGAACGAATAAAACCAAACATGCCTGTTGCTCCTTTTAAACATGGATCTATTCACTACCGTGAAGAAGGTACCGGGCGTGTGGTTATTTTATTGCACGGATTTTTAGAAAGCTCATTGATGTGGCAAGATTTGCTACCCGAGCTTTCTAAATCTAAGCGTGTTATTGCTATTGATTTACCCGGACATGGCGAAAGCGAGTGCTTTGGTTATGTGCACAGCATGGAATTGATGGCCGAGGCGGTGAAAGCCGTAATGGATCATTTATCGGTTCGCAAGGCAGTTTTGGTTGGCCATTCTATGGGAGGCTATGTGGCTTTGGCTTTTGCAGAGCAACACCCCGATTGGGTAAAAGGAATGTGTTTGTATTTCTCAACTACACATGCCGATTCTGATGAACGCAAACGCGGCCGCAATTTGTCTATCAATTTGGTAAAAAGAGACCATAAATCGTTTATCAGAAAATCTGTTCCGTTGCTGTTTAGACCCAAAAACCGAGCAACTTACCGCGAACAAATAAACCGACTGAAAAAGCAAGCCCTTAAAACTCCTAAACAAGGAATTATTGCGGCTTTGGAGGGAATGAAAAACCGCATTGATCGCGAGATGATTATTCAATTCTCACCTTATCCGGTGCATTTTGTTATTGGTAGATACGATCCTGTTTTGCCTTACCAAAAACTGATTGACCAAGCCGAAAACAGCGAGCAAGCTTCATATACCCTCTTTCCTGATTGCGGACACATGGGCTTTATTGAAGAACAAGAAGCCAGCATAAAAGTGCTGCGCAGCTTTGCGAATAAGTGTTACGGATAAGCTAATCTGCAACAACAATTTTTTGAGTTTCCACGCCTTTTGAGGTAAACACTTGTACCAAGTAAACTCCCTGTTTTTCTAGTTGAAAAACCTGTGATGTTGGGTTATTAATCTGTAAAACAACTCTACCCGAAAGGTCATAAACTTCTACTTTTTCAATAGCTGTTTCTGATTCTATTTGAATGGAGCCAGTTGTTGGATTGG